>NZ_JALJRF010000070.1:0-415 GCF_024519835.1 Dietzia sp. Die43
GAAGAGGAGGAAGAGAGGAGAGAGAAAAGAAGGGAGAAGGAGAGAAAGGGAGAAGGAAAAGGGGGAGGGAAGAGGGAGAAGGAGAGGAGGAAGAGGGGAAGGAAAGGGGGAGGAAAAGAAAGGGGAGGGGGGGAGAGGGAAGAAGAGGAAGGAAGGGAAGGAGGAAAGGAGAAGGGAGGAGAGGGAGGGAGAGAAGGAGGAAGGGAAGAGAGGAGGAAAGGGGAGGGGGAGGGAAAGGGGAAGAAGGGAAAGGGGGGGAAAAGGAAGGGAGAGGAGAGAAGGAGGGAAAGGGAGAAAGGAGAGGAGAGGGAGAGGAAGAAAAGAGAGAGGGAGAGGAGAGGGAAGAAGGAAAGAGAGAAAAGAGGAGAGGGGGAGGGAAGAGAAAAGGAAAGGGGAAAGAGAGAGGGAAATAAAA
>NZ_JALJRF010000071.1:0-396 GCF_024519835.1 Dietzia sp. Die43
TGGCGGCGGCTTGGGCGTCGGCGTACTTGTGGTCTTTCACGCGTTGGTCGAGGGCTTCGGCCAGGACGGCGGCTTCCTCGGTGGCCAGGATCGCCGACACGCTCGACATGCCATCGACGCCCTTGTGGAACCGCACCCCGCGGGTGCGGGCGGCTTCTTGTCGGCGCAGGCGGATCCCGTCGGCGTCGTAGCGGGCGATGATCGCATCGACGTTGCTGCGGATGGCTTTCTCGCCCATGCGCACCCCGCCCTCGATCGCGGCGAGGTATTCCTCGACGACCTGGCGCTGCACCGCCTCGAGCACGTCGACGTGGACGGTGGCCATCTGCGAGGCCAGTATCTTCGCGGCCTGCAGATCCAGCCGCCCCTGCGCCATCGCGGACAGGATCGCCGGAT
>NZ_JALJRF010000072.1:0-386 GCF_024519835.1 Dietzia sp. Die43
ATGACCGACCCCGACTGGCTGCCGATCCTCCAGCGCGCCGCCGCGATCGTCACCTACTATTTTTTCTTTCCCTTTCCCTCCTCCCTCTTTTTTCTCTCCCTTTTTCTTCCCTTTCTCTTTTTCCCTCTTTCTTCTCCCTCCTCCCTCTCCTCCTTTCCTCCCCTCCCCTTCTCCTTCCCCTCCTTCTTCTTCTCCCCTTTCTCTTTCCTCTCTTCCCCTTCCCCTCCTTCTTTTTTCTCTTCCCCTTCTTCCTTTCTCCTCTCTTTTCTTCTCCCTCTCCTTTTCCCTCCCCCCTCTTCCTTTTTCTCCCTCTCCCTCTCCTCTTAACTACTCCTCGACACCTTTCTTTTCCACCTCTCCTCTTAACTACTCCTCGACACCTTTCT
>NZ_JALJRF010000073.1:0-383 GCF_024519835.1 Dietzia sp. Die43
CCGTCCACGTAGTCCAGGGGGTTGAGCGGGACTGCGAAACTGCCGAGCAGGGAGCTGCAATAGTTGTTGTTGCGCCACACCAGGTTGGTCGAGCGCACGAACGGTCGGCGGGTGACCTGTTCGCGCAGGGCCAGTTGCCGGACTTCATCACAATCGCGGCCCACCTGGGGCAGCAGCGCCCTGGCGGCGATGTCGGTGTTGTCGAGCATCAGGTCGAACTGGCGGATGGCCTCTTCGGCGGTTTCCAGGCTGCTGTGCATCAGTGTTCGTTCGGCCTGGGCGTAGAGGATGAGGGCGCCGAGCCCGATGGGAAGAAGCATGGCCAGCAATGTCCAGAAGGTACGGGTAGAGCGCTTCAATGGACCTTTGGCGGTCAGGGGCAT
>NZ_JALJRF010000074.1:0-378 GCF_024519835.1 Dietzia sp. Die43
CAAAACCCATTTGCATACCCTGTCGCTGGTCGCCAAACGCCTGGCCGACAAAACCGTATGCCGCCGCCTGCGCGCCGCGCAAAGCGACGAAGAACTTTACCAAATCATCACCGAGTGATACCCGGTCGGCGTGACTTCCAGCCCGGATAACGTTACTGTTTCACGATGATGGATCCGGCCTCGGCCGGAATAACAAAGTTTACACCGGTGGCGATGAACGCCGCCGCGATGCCAGGGGAGTTGCCACATGGTGCTGATGATTGTCAGCGGCCGTTCCGGTTCCGGAAAATCCGTCGCCTTGCGGGCGCTGGAAGACATGGGTTTTTACTGCGTTGACAACCTGCCGGTGGTTCTGCTGCCGCAGCTCGCCAATACGCT
>NZ_JALJRF010000075.1:0-378 GCF_024519835.1 Dietzia sp. Die43
GGAGGGAGGAGGAGAGGGGAGGGAGGGAAGGGAAAGAGAAGAGAGGGAGAAAGAAAGGAGAGAGGAGAGGGGAGGAGGAAAAAGAGGGGGAGAGAGGGGAGGAGGAGAAGAAAGAGGAAGAGGAGGAGGAAAGGGGGAAGAAAAGAGGGGGGAAGGGGGAGGGGGGGAAGAAAGAGAGGAAGAGAGAAGGAAGGAGAGGAAGGAAAAAAGAAAAGGAGAGAAGAAGAAAAGGAGAGAGAGAAAAAGGAGAAGAGAGAAGAAAAAGAGGGGAGAGAAGAAGGAGAAAAGGAAAGAGGAGAGAGAAGAGAAAAGGAAAGGGAAAAGGTCGGCAAGGAGGGAGTGATAAAGGTCGAGGAGTCCCAGACCTTCGGTCTGGAC
>NZ_JALJRF010000076.1:0-376 GCF_024519835.1 Dietzia sp. Die43
TGCCGGGCAGCTACACTTGACGCTGTTTTTCAGCCCGTGTTTCGCCCACGGCGGCGGCCGGCGCGTTCCGGCCGCCGCCCGCCTTCCGCGCCCCGCCACAGGAGAACATCTATGCTCAAAGGAAAAGTCGCAGTCGTCACCGGTTCCACCAGCGGGATCGGCCTGGGTATCGCCACCGCGCTGGCCGCGCAGGGCGCCGATATCGTCCTGAACGGCTTCGGCGACGCCGCCGAGATCGAAAAGGTGCGCGCCGGCCTGGCCGCCCAGCATGGCGTCAAGGTGCTGTACGACGGCGCCGACCTGTCCAAGGGCGAGGCCGTGCGCGGCCTGGTCGACAACGCGGTGCGCCAGATGGGCCGCATCGACATCCTGGTCA
>NZ_JALJRF010000077.1:0-372 GCF_024519835.1 Dietzia sp. Die43
GAGAAAAAGAAAGAGGAGAAAGGGGAGAAGGAAGAGAAGAAGGAGAAAGGGGAGGAAAGAGGAAGGGAGGAGGGAGAGGAGAAAGGGGGGGGAGGAGGAAAGGGAGGAGAAAGGAAGAGGAGGAAGGAGGAGGGGGAAAAGAGAGGAGAAGAAAAGGGAAGAAAGAGAAGGGAAGAGGGGAAGAGGGAGAGGGAAGAGAGAGGAGGGGGGGGAGGAAAGAAGGGGGGGGGGGAGGAAGGGAAAAAAGAGGGAAAAAAGAAAGGAGAAAAGGGGGAAGGGAGGGGAGGAGGAGGAAGAGGAAGGAAAGAAGGAAAAGGGGAACGCCTCGCAGGTGCCAAGAACATCATTGCGATCGACACTGTGGCTTACAAA
>NZ_JALJRF010000078.1:0-370 GCF_024519835.1 Dietzia sp. Die43
CGGGTGTCGCAACGGTTCGGTTGCATGGGCGATCACGCATGCCCGATGGGCGAGTGCTGTCGCTTTTGCCGCGCTTGGCGTCTCTGGCGGAAAAATTTGAAGACTCCGTTCCAGAAGTGCCGCTGCGCCAAGCACACCAAGGCTCTCGCCCCATCCGACGCTATGCGACAATGCCAAAAGCGTCTCGGGTTTTGGCGGCATTGACCTCTACCCGTTGGCATTCCGAACAACAGCAGGTAATCGTTACTGCGCCACCGTGCATCGGTGGTCGGGACTCGAAAACCCGGATTGCTAGACGTAAGTTTGCGCTTGCCAGCCGGCACCACCGCGCGTGGTGCTGGCTGGCAATCCGTCTGCCGGCTATGGCGGG
>NZ_JALJRF010000079.1:0-366 GCF_024519835.1 Dietzia sp. Die43
TGGCGAGCTGCGCCTCGAGCGAGGGCTGCTGCCCTTCGAGAAAGCGCCGCCCCAGATCGCCCAGCGTGGCGGCGTTGTTGCGTGAGCAGTGTTTGAGGATGCCCTCACGCGTCTCGAACGTGAGGTTCAAGCCGTCAAAGCCGCCGTAGCGCTCCTCCAGCCGATCCACCACCAACAGGCTCTGCAGGTTGTGCTCGAATCCGCCGTAAGGCTTCATGCAATCGTTGAGCGCATCCTGCCCCGCGTGGCCAAACGGCGTGTGCCCCAGGTCGTGCGCCAGAGAAATCGCCTCGACCAGGTCTTCGTTCAACCGCAGGCTGCGCGCGATCGAGCGGGCGATCTGCGCGACTTCCAGGCTGTGCGTCA
>NZ_JALJRF010000007.1:0-199575 GCF_024519835.1 Dietzia sp. Die43
CGAGCAACTTGTGGTCGGTCGTCGTCAGCATCTTCCACACGAACGAGCCCGGCCGACCTCCACCCGTCGGGACGCCCGGCGGGTGGTCGAGCTCACGCGTCGGGCGCGTGGGCGGTACAAGAGTCTCCGACATATCGCTCCCCTGTCGTTCGTTCATCCGAAACTAGGCCGGAAGCCTCGGAACCGCATTGATCTAGGTCAACTCGGTGTGAGGAAATGCACACGTGGGCGCCCCACAGGGCCACACTGGTGACATGACCGCGCACGGGGACGATTCCGGAGTCACCGGGTCCGCGCTGTTCGCGGGCTCGGTCCTGTTCGCCTCGCTGCCACCCCGGTGCGGGGCCGCCCTGGCCGCCTCGTCGCGGACGAGTACGGCGAGGCCAGGCGCGGTGGTGCAGGTGACCGGGGAACCGGTGGGCCGCCTGGTGGTGATCACGGCCGGGGCCCTCCATGTCGTCAGGGAGGACCGGTCCGGGCACCAGCGTCACGTCCGGGTCCTCGGCCCCGGGAGCCATCTCGGCCTGGTGGAGTTCGCACTGGGCTGCCCTGCCCGTCACACCGTCGTCGCCGCGGAGGCCACCACGCTGACCAGCGTCTCGCACGGCGCGCTCCGGTCAGCGGCCGCCGCGTGCCCGGTGCTCAACGACTCGATCACCCGCGAACTGGCGTGGAAGGTGGTCGAGAGCGAACAGCACCTGGCGTCGATCACCTCGGAGGACGTGCTCACGCGACTGTCCGCCTACCTCGTGTCGTTACCCGGGTCGCCCCGCCAGGACGGGCGGATCCGGGTGCGACTGCCACTGTCCCAGTCCGACCTGGCCACGCATCTGGGGACGACCCCCGAGACGCTGAGCCGTCGACTACACGACCTCATCGCCTCGGGGGCCGTCGAGAGGGTCGCGCGGCGGGAGTTCGACCTCGACCACCGCCGACTCACCGGCGCCTGAGCACCCTCACCAGATGCTGACGCGCTCCTCGGGGGCGAGCCACAGTCCGTCGCCCTCGGTCACGTCGAAGGCGGCGTGGAAATCGTCGAGGTTGCGGACCACCTGGTTGCAGCGGAACTCCGGCGGGGAGTGCGGGTCCACGGCGAGCCGGCGGGCGGCCTCCTCGGCGCGGGTCTTGGTCCGCCACACGATCGCCCACGAGATGATGAGCCGCTGGATGCCGGTCATCCCGTCGATCTCCGGGCCCACCTCGGTGCCCTCGGCGGGTTCGCCGTCGGTGCCCTGCTCGTTCGAACCCTGCTCGTTCGAACCCTGTGCCAGCCGGTAGGCCAGCAGCGCGATGGTGAGACCGCCCAGGTCGCCGATGTTCTCCCCCACCGTGAAGGCCCCGTTGACGTGGTCCTTCGTGGCGTCCAGGCCGTCGGGGGTGAGGCCGTCGTACTGGGCGATCAGCGCCTCCACGCGGGTTCCGAACGCCTCGCGATCGTCGTCGGTCCACCAGTCGACCAGGTTGCCGTCGCCGTCGTACTTCGCTCCCTGGTCGTCGAACCCGTGACCGATCTCGTGCCCGATCACCGCGCCGATCGCCCCGTAGTTGGCGGCGTCGTCGGCGTCGGCGTCGAAGAACGGCGGCTGCAGGATGGCGGCCGGGAAGACGATCTCGTTCATCACCGGGTTGTAGTAGGCGTTGACCGTCTGCGGCGTCATGTGCCACTCACCGCGGTCGACCGGGCCGCCGAGCTTGCCCAGCTCGTAGTGGTGCTCGAACTCGGCGGAGCGGCGCACGTTGCCGAGCAGGTCGTCGGCGCGGACCTCGAGCGCCGAGTAGTCGCGCCACTTCTCGGGGTAGCCGATCTTGGCAACGAACGCCTCGAGCTTGGCCAGCGCCCGCTCGCGGGTGGCCGGGGTCATCCACGGCAGACGGCTGATGGAGTAGCGGTAGGCGTCGGTGAGGTTCTCCACCAGCTCGACCATGCGCGCCTTGTGGCCGGGCGGGAAGTGCCGGGCCACGTACTCCTTGCCGACCTCCTCGCCGAGGGCGGCCTCGACCACACCGACACCACGCTTCCAGCGGGCCTTGTTCTCCTCGGTGCCGGACATGACGGTGCCGTAGAAGCGGAAGTTCTCGTCCACCAGGTCCGAGGTCAGGAACGGCGCGCGCGCGGAGACCGTCCGCCAGCGCAGCCACTGCTTCCAGGTCTCCAGCGGCTCGGAGGCCCACAGGTCGGCCACGGCGGTGAGGAAGTCGGGCTGCATCGCGACGAGCCGGCCGAACGTCTCCTCGGTGCCGCCGAGCTCGCGGGCCCACTCATGCCAGGGGAAGCCGGGGGCCTGCTGCGGCAACTCGTCCCAGGTGACGGGGTTGTAGGTCTTGTCCGCGTCGCGACGGGCCACCACGTCCCAGTGGGCGGCGGCGATGCGGGTCTCCAGCGCGACGATCCGCTCGGCGGTCCGGCGGGCCCCGGTCTCCCCGTCCACGTCGTCGACCAGCCCGGCGAGGTCGAGCATCCGGGCGATGTGGTCGGTGTACTGCTCGCGCATCTCGGCGTACTGGTCCTCACGATAGAAGGACTCGTCCGGCAGCCCGATGCCGTACTGCACCAGGTAGAGGATGTACTCGCTCGAGTTCTTGGCGTCGTTGTTGACGTAGGCGCCGATCAGGCCGCCGACGCCCACCTTCTCCAGGCGCGCCATGGCCAGCGCGAGCGAGTCGGCGTCGGTCGCACCGTCGATCTCGGCCAGATCGGGCGCGAGCGCGGCCACGCCGGCGGCCTCAACGGCGTCGGTGTCCATGAAGGAGGCGTAGAAGGCGCCGATCTGCGAGTCGACCGGGGCGTCGGTGATGATGTCGCGCACCCGCTCCTCGGACAGGTCGCGCAGGGCGAGGAACGCACCGTCGATCGGCCGGTCGGCGGGGATCACGTGCTCACGGATCCAGGTGCCGTTGACGTGCTGGTAGAGGTCGTCCTGGGGCCGGACGTCCAGATCGACGTACTGCAGGTCGAGGCCCGAGGGACGGGGCGTGTCGGTGGTGGGGATCTCGGTCGCTGTCATGTGACCAGGTTACGTAAGTGGTCGCGGGGTGGGCGGTCGGCACGACGTCGGAGGTCGCCACCTCCGTGACGACGACGAGGCGGGCCGACGGGATGCGCCGAACCGGTGAGGCGGGCCGGTGGTCGTGGATGCCGCGCGCGGCTGCCGGACGCGGGTCAGGGCAGGCCGTGGCGGGCGTTGTGATCCTTGGCGCCCTGGTAGGCGTCGACCATCCCCCAGATCCAGAACCCGAACATGATGGGCAGTCCGATGAGGATGACCGAGAGCAGAGCACCCACGAGGTAGCCGGCGAGGATGCCCACACCCCTACCGGCCCGGCCGACCAGCATCGTCCCCAGGCCGGGCACGAGGAGGGACGCCACCAGCATCAGCGCCGGGTCCTTGCGGGCCGCCGGCGGGAACTGACCGTAGGACTGCATCCCGTACCGCTGACCATAGGACTGCATCCCGTACGGCTGCTGCGCCCCGTAGGCGTACTCGGCGCCGTAGAAGGGCTGCGCGCCGTACTGACCCGGGTCGAACTGACCGCCGCCCTGCGGGCTCCCGTACGGCGGGGTTCCGTACTGCGGGCTCCCGTACTGCTGACCGCCGTAGCCGCCGGCCCCGTACTGCTGACCACCGTCGTGACCGGGCCACTGCTCGTTCGCCCGACCGCCGAACGGGTCGTCGGGCCGGTCGGAGGCGTTGCCGTCAGCGGGAGTACTCATGGGTCCACAGTATCGCGGCACCACGACAGGTCGTCCGCGATCAAGACCGCTCACACCGCCACCACAAGCGGCCCCGGCTCCACGTCCTCGCTGGCCTACGCTGCCCGATTGCACACTCATCGAGGGGTTGGGCTGCGTGAATGGACCATCGCGGGCGCGTAGCCGGGAGGTCCTCCCGGGCCGCCCCTTAATTGCGGGCCGTCATCCCGGGCCGCGCCCAGATGTCCGCGCAGTCCACGCACGCGTCCTCCGAGACGATGCCGACCCGCTGGAGTTGCCCGTACATCCAGCAGCCCAGGCAGAAGCCGAGCGCGGCCTCGGCGAGCGCGGCGGCGACCAGCACACCGAGCACGACGCTGCCCGCCACCGCGAACCCGGCGAGGAACAGTCCGAACGCGATCGAGGACATCACCAGGCCGATCGTCTGGGCGAATCGCTTGGGCGCGCCGGCGACCATCTTGGGCTCGTCGCTGACCCGCGGCGCGAGCACGTGAACCGACAGGCGACCGAACGGCGAGTACCGCGGGCCGCCGGCAACCCGGAGCACGAAACCCACCACCAGCGCTCCCGCCAGCCATGTCCGGGCGGGCTCGGGAGCGAGGAGGGTGATCACCGCGAGCGTCACCACGAGGGCGGCGGTGCACCGCGCGGCGTAGTCGTTGACGATCTCGGGGAAGGCGAACGCTTCTCGCAGACTCACAGTTCTCGCTCCTCACACACTTCGATAGACCGATCGGTCTACCTCGCGGACCAGAGTACGCCCGCGCCCCGCGGAATCCCAGATGCCGCTAGTGTCGGCCCATGATCCCCGGTAGAGCAGCGGCAGGCACCGTCGCCGCGGCGGCCGCGTCCCTCGCGCTGGCGGTGTCCGGGTGCGGCCAGGTCAGCGTCGGAGACCAGACCCCCGGGACCGCGGACCCCGCCGTCCAGGCCACGGCCACCTCGACCATCGCGACGGCCACCTCATCCCCGGGGGCGGCAGCCCCCACCGCGACGTCGCCGCCCCCGACGCCCGGGCCGGAGGCCACCCCGGGCTGCGGGACGCTGACCGAACCCGTCCACCGACTCGTCCACGGCGCCGACACCGACCGCGAGGCCGTCTCCGCCGAGGTCCGCCGCCTTTCCGACGGGGTTACCGACAACGCCCTGTCCGCGGTGGCGAGTCGACTGTCGGGCATCGCAGTGCAGCCGACCGTCTCCCCGGCTGCACTCGAGGCCGAGTGGGACCAGTTCCGGCAACTCTGCGACCTCCCCTGATCGCGCCCCCTCTACGCTGACGGCCGTGCCCCCACCGCTGCGTCGCCGCTCGAACTCACCCCGTCCACCCGCCGCCCCCGTCATCCCGAGACGGGAGCAGCTCGAGCCGCCGCGCACCGAACTCGAGACGGACGGCCTGTGGGACGGGGTCCTGGCCGCCGCCGAACACGCGCCCGACCCGGAGGAGGGCGCGGCGCAGATCGGCGGGATGGAGATCCGGGAATCCGCACTCGAGAACCTCCGGTTGAGCGGCGCCCGCGCGGACGGCCTGAGGCTGACCGATGTCGTGATCAGCGGCTGCGACCTGTCGGGACTGGTGGCCGACGGCGCCTCGCTCACCCGCGTGAGGTTCGCGGGCTGCCGACTGACCGGGATCGTGCTGTCCGACGCACGACTGACCGACGTGACATTCGAGGACTGCCACGCGGACATGATCAACCTACGGATGGCCCGACTGCAGCGGGTCCGCCTCGCCTCGACACGGTGCCGGCAGGCCGACCTGCTCGAGGCGCGCATCGCCGATCTGACCACCGAGGGCTCCGACCTGCGTGGGGCCGCGTTCGACCGGGCCACCCTCTCGGCCGTGGACCTGCGCGGCGCCGACCTGGAGGACCTACGCGGGGCGTCGGCATTGCGGGGCGCCCTCATCTCGCCCGACCAAGTGCTGGGCGTGGGCCTGGCGCTGATCGGCGAGGCGGGGATCCGGGTCGACTGACCGGTCACCCACATCCGGCCGCCCGCATCCGACCGCCCGACGTCAGGGCGCAGCGCGTCGAGTCGCTCGAGGAGAGCTCAAATCAGGTGCGAGGCGGACTCGCGCCACTGGTTCACCGCGCGGTTGATGATCGCCTGGAGCTGCAGGATCTGGTCACGATCGGTGAGCGTGATGCCCTCCGCCCCGGTCTGCAGCCGCAACTCCGGAACCCCCCGCCCCGCCCCGTGCTCGTCCAGCATCACGGTCTCGGCGACCGACACCTCCAGAAAGGGGTCGTCGCCCGGGCCATCGACCTCGGTCACGAGGTCTTGGCGGTAACGCGGGGTGGTCAGGTCGATCGCATTGTTCATTGAGGGGCACTCCCGACTGGTCGGTGGGATTGCCTTAATCGTAGGTGAGGAAACCAGGTCATCGAACGCGTGGGGCAGCGTGTTACAGGTTGTGATCAACCCGTGATCTTGGCCACTCTCCGGTCGCTCTCCGGCCACCCTCCGGCGCCTCACCGCGTCCGCTGCCCGGGCCGGAACTGGACAGATGTGAGAAATGTTGCGTGAGTTGCTTGTGTGACTGAAGGGGTTGCAACATACTCAGCCCATGACATCTGCCGGACCGTCGGCCCGACGCGCCCCCCTTCCCCGCCTTCTCGTCGCCGTGGCCTCTGCAGCAGCCCTTTCTCTCGGCCTCCTCGTCGTCGTCATCTCCCCGCGCGCCGACGCCGGCGTCCCCCTGGCGCCCGCCTACCACGGCCTCGCGCAGGGGGTCGACGCCGCGAGCTGGCAGCATCCGCACGGTGCCGGCGTCGACTGGCACGCGGCCGCCGCGTCCGGGCAGTCCTTCGCGTTCATCAAGGCCACCGAGGGCACCGGACCCGCCAACCGCTACTACGAGGCCGACGTGGCCGACGCCCGCGCCGCCGGCATGCTCGTCGGCAGCTACCACATGGCGCGCCCCGCCATGGACCCCGCGCAGCAGGCCCACGCGTTCGCCGACCGACTGCAGTCCGTCGGCGGCCCGCAGCTCCCGCCGGTGCTCGATCTGGAGAAGGACGAGGGCCTCGACCCCGCCGAGCTGGCCGACTGGACGCAGGTCTTCCTCGACACTCTCGCCCACCGGACCGGCCGCGCGCCGATCCTCTACACCTACCGCTACTTCTGGATCGATCGGATGGCCAACACCCACCGCTTCGCCGAGTTCCCGCTGTGGCTCGCCGAGTACGGGGTCTCCGAGCCCACCCTGCCCGTGATCGGCGGCTGGAACGAGTGGCTGTTCTGGCAGCGCTCCGAGACCGGTGAGGTGCCCGGCTTCACCGACGCCGTGGATCTCAACGTCTTCGCCGGAACCCGCGACGACCTCCACGCCTGGCTCGGCCACGTCGAGCCCGCACCCGCACCCGCACCCGCGCCAGCCCCCGCACCCGAATCCACACCGGAGCCCGCACCGGCGCCGCCTCCCCCGCCCGCCCCAGAGCTCGTGTCGGACCGCGAGATCGTCGAGGCGCCCGCCGGGATCCCGCCGGAGGCACCCGTCCCGGTCGAGCCGTTCACGATCCCCGTACCGCGCGACCTGCCGGCCCCGGACGGGGTGCGCCTGCCGGAGACCATCGAGATCCCCCGCGAGGTCGTGGCCCAGCTGCCGCCCGGAATGCGCTGACCCGGAATGCGCTGACCGCGGGGGACGTCAGCGCGGTGCGGGTTCGCGTCGCCGCACCACGGCGGCGCGGATCGCACGCCATCCGATGAGGAGGACGGCGGTGACGACGCCCGCCACCACCATGAAGCTCCAGTGCGGCACACGCCCGTCACCGAGACCGCGGATCACCATGCCCACCACCAGCGTGGCCAGCCACAGCAGTACGCCCGACCCGACGGCGGCGGGCGGGCGGCGGGTCGTCAGCAGGATCAGCCACCCCACTGCCAGCCCGATGAGGAACGGCCACGCCGTACCCCAGACCTGGGCCACGCCGAGCCCCTCGGAGTGCGCGCCCCGGCCGAACGTGGAGAACACCACCACCAACACCGCATCGAGCACGATCATCACCGGCACGGCCACACGACTCACCGTCTCTTCCCCTCCCGTCGCTCGCTCGCGCTGACCGAGCAGGACGCATCGCCGGCCTCGTCGTCCATGACCCCGTCCTCACGCACGCGCAGTAGCGGGATGGGACCCGAGTCGTGGTGCACGTGGGGCCGCCACGGTGTGCCCTTGAGCGGCCACATCGCCGAAATCCCGGCCGGCGGGGCCGCCGCGACGGTCTGCCGCGACGCGGCGGTATACGCCGCCGCGGGGGACGGAGAGGGGGACGACGAGGTGTTCTCCCCCGGGTCGTCGGCGTCGTCCGGGTCGGCGTCGGGGTCGAGGTCCACGGCACCCCGGTAGAAGAGGAAGAAGACCACCCATCCGGCCAGGGCGACCAGCACGAAGCTGACGATGCGGTAGACGAACACCGTCGCGAACGCCTGATGCGCACCGAGCCCGCCCGCGGTCAGGGTCGTGATGAGCGCGAACTCCACGGTCCCCAGCCCGCCGGGCGTGATGGGCGCGCTGGCCACGATCTTGCCGGTCACGTAAGCGATGCACAGGCCGCCGATGCTGTGCTGGGCACCGACCGCGTTGGCCGCCGCCCACAGGCAGCCGATGTCGGCGACCCAGTTGAGGAGGGAGAACGCGAAGGCCTTGGACAACTGCGTCTTGGTCAGTTCGACGGCCTCGGCCTGCTCGACGACCTTGCGCACCGCGGCGGCACCGTGGTCGGCGGGTTTGCGACGCCGCGCGTTGATCCACTCGAGGAGGGCCAGGAGCGCCCCCTCGATCCTGTCGGGGTTCCGGGCGGCCCACTGGACCACCACCACGATCCCCACCAGGCCCATGGCAGAAAGCGCCAGCAGGAACGGGTTGGACACCGTCCCCACCAGGAAGAAGCCGAGCAGCGCCAGCAGGACGATGCCGACGGTCGACAGCACGCCGGAGATGACGAGCTGCCACGAGGCGACGACGCGGGTGGCTCCCCACTGCCGGGTCTTGCGGTAGGTCAGGGTGGTGCCGAAGACCTGCCCGCCGGGGATGCTCGTGGAGAACGCGTTGGCGGAGAACACCAGGCCGACGCTGCCCCAGTAGCCCACCCTGACACCGGCGGACTGCAGGAGCAGTTTCTGCACCGAGCCGTAGCTCGACATCGACAGGTAGGAGAACACCAGCGCGGCCGCGACCCAACCCCAGTGCGGGCGGGTGACGGCCTCGAATCCCTCGGCGAAGAACGGCATCTGGCCACGGAGCCAGTAGAGGATGAAGGCCAGGACAGTCAGGGTCGCGATGGCCTTGAACCACGGATTGCCCAGGACCACCCGGATGCGACGCCGCGCCTCGGCGCCCCGCGTGCCCATCATCGATCCACCATATCCAAAGGATCCGACCCGGCCCAGGACCCACGCCGCAGGGCCCTGGCGAGCGTCACGCGTCGCGCCCCTGCTGACGTTCCCGCATCAGACGGGCGATCAGGTCGGAGGCGGGGATCTTCCCGTCCTCGGTGATGTCGGGTTCCTCGTCGTACTCGGGGTCACGGACCGGCTCGAACTCCGCCTCCGGCTCGAGCTCTGACTCGGACTGCCACTCCGGCTCCGGCTCGGTTTCCGGCTCGAGCTCCGCCTCCGGCTCGAACTCCGGCTCCGGCTCGGCCCCGGGCTCGCGGTCGAGCACACCCACGCCCGTGGTGGGTGCGGCGACCCCCGGCTGTCCGGCGCCCGCGGAATCCGCGGAGACCCCGGAGTCCGCGGCGGGGACCGGCTCGGCCGCGCCGGTGGTGGCGGGTCGGCCGGTGAGCAGCTCGGGCTCGTCGTCGATCTCCGCCTCGCCGAGGCCGATCCGTTCCTGGACGCGCTTCATCCACCCGGGCGCCCACCAGTTGTCGGTGCCGAGCATCTGCATGACCGCCGGCACGAGCAGCATGCGGATCACGGTGGCGTCGATGATGAGCGCGGCGATCATGCCGAACGCGATGTACTTCATCATCACGATCTCGGAGAACGCGAACGCGCCGGTCACCACGATGAGGATGAGCGCGGCCGAGGTGATGATCCGGCCGGTGTTCGCCACTCCGCTGCGGATGGCCTCCGTCGTCCGAGCGCCCCGCGAGCGTGCTTCGACCATCCGCGAGACCAGGAACACCTCGTAGTCCGTGGACAGCCCGTAGATGATCGCCATGAGCAGCACCACGACCGGCGAGGTGAGCGGGCCGGCGGTGAATCCGAGCAACCCGGACAGGTGCCCGTCGACGAAGATCCAGGTGAGGATGCCGAGGGTGGCACCGAGGCCGAGCAGGTTCATGATCGCGGCCTTGATCGGCAGCACCAGCGACCCGAACGCGAGGAACATGAGGAGCGTGGTGGCGAGCAGGACGTACAGCACGAACCACGGCAGACCGTCGACCAGGGCCTCGACCGAATCGCGCTCCATGGCGGGGTTGCCGCCGACGTACACCTCGGTGTCGGCGGGGATCGGGAACGACTGCAGATATTCGACGGTGTCGGCGGCGTCGTTCCGGTCGACCACGCCGGTCTGCAACACCACCACGTCGCGGCCCTGCGCGTCCTGCTCGCCCGAACGGGCGAACTGGAACGGACCGGTCAGACCCGGCGCCTCGTTGGCCGCCGAGCGGATCTGCGACAGGGTGCCGCCGTCGGAGCCGATCACCACGAGCTTGACCGGGTCGGTCCGGGTGCCGGGGAAGTTCTCGTCGTACTGCTCCTGCGCGACGCGCGTGGTGTTGTCCGGCGGGAGGTAGGTCTCGTTGATGCCACCGAACTTCACGCCGGAGAACGGGATGATGAGCGCGACCAGCACCACGACGACGGGGATGGCCACGGCCACCGGACGCTTCATGGAGAAGTCGGCGATGCGACCGAACAGGCCGTTCTCCACCTGCTCGCGCGAGCGGTGACGCTGCAGCCGCTTGATGCCCAGCATGTCGATGCGGTGACCGAGCAGCATCAGCACGGCCGGCAGGAGCGTCACCGACAGTGCGGCGGCGAGGATGACGGCGGCGATCGCGCCGTAGGCGACGGACTTGAGGAACGCCTGCGGGAAGATGAGCAGCCCGGACAGGGTCACGCCCACCATGACCGCGGAGAACACCACGGTCCGTCCGGCGGTGGCGACCGCCCGGCGCACCGCCGCGTCCGGTGGGTAGCCCTCGGCCATCTCCTCCCGGAACCGGCTCACCACGAACAGGCCGTAGTCGATCGCCAGGCCGAGGCCGATCAGCGTCACCACGTTCTGGGCGAAGGAGTTCACCGGGGTCACCAGCGACAACAGATGCAGCGCCCCGAGCGAACCGAGGATCGTGAGCACGCCCACCGCGACCGGCATGAACGCGGCCACGACACCGCCGAACACCACGATCAGCAGCAGGAACACCAGCGGCAGCGCGATGAGCTCGGCGCGGACCAGGTCGGCGTCCATCCCGTCCTGCAGCGCACCGGCGACCGCCTGCACACCCGCGACGTCGGTCTGGATTCCGTCGATGGCGATCTCGTCCTCGATCACCCGGAAGTTCTCGAGGATCTCCTCGTCCTCGCCGGCGATCTGGATGGAGGCCACGACGATGCCCTCGTCCCTGTTGACCAGGGCCGGGGACTGGTTGAACACGAAGCTGGTGACGCCGGTGACCTCGTCGGGGTGCTCGGTGCGGATCGACTCGAGTGAGGCGCGGATCGGGTCCTGGAAGGCGGGATCGTCGACCGAGGTGCCCTCGGGTGCGTGGTACGACACCACGACGTCGCCGAGCGCGTCGCGTCCGTACGCCTCCTGCTCGAGCTGTTCGGCGGTCGCCCACCCGCTGTCGGGGTCCTCGAACCCGCCCTGACCGAACGGGTTGCCGAACGCGGTTCCGGCGAGGCTGATGAAGGCCATGACCAGGACCGAGCACACCAGGACCAGCACGCGGCGATGGGCGACGAACCGCCCGAGTGAGTTGAACACCGGGGAACTCCTAGCGCGAGGTGAGCAGGGCCGTGAGCGGCCGCAGCGGCTGCAGCCAGGCACCCTCGTCGGGCAGGTTCTCGAGGCTGACCCGGGGCAGCGGCTCGCGGAACACACCGGGGATGTCCTCGAGGTCGAGGAACGTGATGGTGTCGTGCTGGACGGCCCAGGTGGCGTGCTCGCGGAACCCGATCACGGTGACCGGGATGTCGTGGGCGAGGTCCTCCAGCGGTTCGCGGAACGCCTGCCCGTCGGCCGAGGCCACCACCACACCCGCGAGGCGGCCGGAGGCGGCGCGCAGGTCGATGTGCTGCAGCATGTCGTCGTCGACGTCGGAGTCGTCGCTGGTCTTCGGCTTGGCGAACACGGCGAAGCCGACGTTGCGCAGAGCCTCGACCCACGGGCGGACGTTGTCCGAGGTGCCCTGGACGATGTTGGTGAAGACCGTCGCCTCGGCTTCGAGGGTGTCCTCGGTCTGCAGGGACAGGTCGGCGGTGTACCCGAGCAGCCACCGGCCGAGCGCGTCGAAGCGCGGCCGGTAGATCGCGGTGGGGCGGCCGCCCAGGATGGACCCCAGCCCCATGTCGACGTTGGGCGCGTCCCACACCAGGAGCACCACTCCCGGGGCGTCGGGCGTGACCACGTCCGTCGTGTCGTGGTTGCGCATCTCGTCAGGTGGGGTCATCGCGTCCGCCTCGGTCGTCGTCGTTCGGGGGCTGTGGAGAAGGGCGTCAGTTCGTACGACGCCAGAGGAATTCGTTGATCACTCGCTCCTCCTGCAGCCCCTTGCCCTCGAACTTCGTCACGGGTCTGTCAAGACTGAACGGTACGTGCCCGAGGTCGGTCGCGGGGTCCAGCCGTCTCAGCGCGGGCTCGGCGTCGCCGGTCTCGCCGATCCACTCGGCGTAGTCGGCGTGGTCGGTGGCCACGTGCAACACGCCGCCGGGCGCCAGGCGTGAGGCGATGAGCTCGAAGGTGCCGGACTGCAGCAGCCGCCGCTTGTGGTGGCGGGCCTTGGGCCAGGGGTCGGGGAAGAACACGCGGACGCCGGTCAGGCTCGCCGGCGCGATCATGTTGGTGAGCACGTCCACGCCGTCGCCGCGGATCATGCGCACGTTCTCGAGCCCCTCGCGCAGGACCATGCCCAGCAGCTGGGCCAGTCCGGGCTGGTAGACCTCCACGGCGATCACGTCGACGTCCGGCTCGGCGGCGGCCATCGCGGCGGTCGAGGTCCCGGTCCCGGACCCGATCTCCACGATCAACGGTGCGCGGCGCCCGAACATCTGCTCCGGGTCCACGGTCTCGTCGGAGACGTTGCGCCCGTAGGTGGACCAGTGTTCCTCCCAGTTGCGCTGCTGGCCCGGCCGCAGGGTTCCGCGGCGGAACCGGTAGGCCGTCACCCGGGGGAACAGACGGGCGCTGTCGTCAGGAGTGGCACCGTCGTCGGGAGTGGCACCGTCGTCGGGAGTGACACCGTCGTCCGGGGTCCCGTCAGCCGCCGGGGCGGGGTTCTCGCTCTGGTTCACCCGGCCATCATCCCGTAATCCGTGGTCGGGTTACGAATCCGACCGACGTCCCCGCCCGTGCCGAAGGGCCGCTCGCCGCGCCGCGCGGGTGACCCTGCCTGGGGGAAGGTCTTGCCGCGGGCAGGTCCCCACGTCACGATTATCGCGTGCCGACCGTGACCCACGACACCGAGCCCCAGGCCCCGGTGCGACCCGAGAGCCCGGATCCCGCCGCGCGCGTCCGACGCCTGCTCTCCTCCGCCCGGGAACGCTCCGGACGGTCGGTCGACCCCGCCGTCGGCCCTGTCGTGTACGACCCTGGTGCGTACGGCCCGGTGGAGGAGGCCCTCGCGCGTTTCGACGCGCCCGTCGACATCCGGATCCGCGGCGGCCTGGGGTCGGGGCGCCGCACCCTGGCCGCGGCGCTGCGGGCGCGGCGCGGGTGGCGGGCGCAGGTCGACGACCTCGACGTGCTCGCCGCTCCCGGCGCGTCGGCCACGACGGCGCCCGATGTGGAGATCGTGTGCCTGCGCACCGCCCCCTGCCGCCACGAGGAGGCGTGGGTGCGGCGCCCGCGCCGGCACGCCCTGTTGGTGGTGGCCACGGGTGTCGGTGGCGGGGGCGCCGACGGTGGCACCGACGGCGGCGATACCGACGACGACGACAAGGTCCTGCCGCGGTGGGCCCGTGGGCTGCCCGCCGTGGATGCGCGCGAGCCGGGGCACCGGTCAGTTGACGGCGTCGTGTCCTTCCTCGAGCGCGCCCTGGACGCCCTGGCGACGGTCCGGGTGGCCCGTCTCGAGGCGGAACTGGAACGCCTCGCGGTCCACGACGAGGTGGGCGACCTCGCGGAGGCCGCCCTCTGCGTCCTCGCGGGATCGGGCCCGTCGTGACCGCCGCACCCGCACCGCTCCGTGACTCTCCGCCCCGTGACTCTCCGCCCCGCGACTCCCCACCCCGTGACCTGACGATCGCGGTCCTGGGCGCACGGGACTCCGCCGCGCCCGCCGTCGCCGAGGCGCTGACCTCGGCCGCGGGCCCGGCCGTCGATGGCGGAGCCCGGATCCGTGTGCTCGTCGACGCGGCACCCGAGAACCGGCCGGACGCCGCTGTCCTCGTCGTCGACGCCGTCTGTCCGGTGCGCCCCGACGACGTCGAGGTCGCGCGCGGCGTCGCCTCCCGACTGCCGCTGGCGGTCGCCCTGGCCGGGCGCGCCGACCAGTGCACGGCCGAGGGCCTGTCGGAGACGGTCGACGTCACCACCCGGCGACTGGCCGAGGCGGGCGTGACCGCGCCGGTCCACGTGGTCGCCGACAGTCGCCCCGGGGCCCCGGGCGCCCTGCTCGCCGCCGTCGTCGCCCTCGTCTCCAGCGGCCGCCGTCCGCCCACCGCGCGCCCCGTCCCCGGCGGAGCGCCGCCACCGGATCCGGCCGTCGCGACCGTCGACTGGCTCCTCGCGCGTCGCACCGAGGCCATCACCACCCGTTCCCAGGCACTGCGGCAGGACGTCCAGGCCCTGCGCATGCAGGTCGTCCAGGATCTCCACCGGTCGGTGCGCGACCTCGGCGGGCGCGCGCGCGAAGAACTCGCCGCGGTCCCCCGCGCCCGTGTCGACGCGCTGGTCCACCAGCTCGCCGCCGACGCCGACACCGCGGTGGCCGCCACCGTCGCCCGCGCGGACCGCCGCGCCGACGCCCTCGTCGCCCGCCATCTCGGCGCCGCCGCGCCGGCGGGTCCCCGCATCCCCCCGCCCACCAGCGGGATCGCCCCGGGTCGACCGCCGCGCAACACGGGCGAGGAACTGCTCGTCATGGTCATGGGTGCCGCCGGCGGGACCGGGGTGGGGCGCATGCTGCTGTCCCCGCTCGCCGAGATCCCCGGCATCGCGGCGGTGGTCATCCCGCTCGCCCTCCTGTGCGGTCTGGTGCTGGGGTGGATCACCGTCACCGTTCGCCGCACGCAGGCGCTGCGCACCCACACCGTCGCGGCCGTGGCCGACAGGCTCGCGGCGCTGCGGGCCGACGCCGAGCAGTCACTCGGCTCGAGGATCCTCGCCGCGGAGGCCACCATCACCGACGGCTTCGCCCACGATCCCGGCCCCCGGGTCGCCGACCTCGAACGCCGCATCCGAGCCACCCGCGCGGGACAGACCGCCCCGCCGGCCCCCACGACAGGGAGTCACTCATGACCGATCCGCTGTTCGGTGCGGACTCCTTCGATCACCACCCGGCGCCCGACGTGTGCGGCCTCCAGGACGCCCCGCTGGCCGAACCCTCGTCGCTGGGACTGCACGTGCCCGTGGGCGAGGACGTCCTCGACCTCGGCTCCCCCGAGGCGGACCTCGACGGGGACGGCTTCATGGAGGCGGTCACCCTCGGCGACGACCGGGGGCTCACCGTGTACACCGACGCCGACGGCGACGGCACCGTCGACCACGTCTCGACCGTGCGGTTCGACGGCAGTTACGACTCGTGGCGACTGGCGAACCCCACGGAGGGCGTGCCCTTCGGGGGATTCACGAACGAGGCTCGCGGGGACACGACCGGCGATTTCCCGTCGCCCGCCCGGTGGGAACGCATCGATTACGGCCACATCTGACCAGCGACCTGAGGAATGCCTCATGTCCGGGTGTGCAAAGGGGGCTGCGACTGAGCAGTCGACAACGCTTGACGATACTCTGTGACTAACACCATGCACCACGCGCGAGGAGCTGTGATGACCACCACCACCATTCCCGGCCTCGAGGGGCAGGCACCAACCGATCATGCGGAGATGCTCGCGTGGATCGCCGAGGTCGCCGAGCTCACCCAGCCGGACCGGGTCGTCTTCGCCGACGGCTCCGACGCTGAGTGGGATCGCCTCACGACCGAGATGGTGGAGGCCGGGACCTTCGTCAAGCTCAACGAGGAGAAGAAGCCGAACTCCTTCCTGGCCCAGTCGGACCCGAAGGACGTCGCCCGCGTCGAGTCGCGGACCTTCATCTGCTCCGCGACCGAAGAGGGCGCCGGCCCCACCAACAACTGGCGCGACCCGGCCGAGATGCGCGAGCACATGACCGGACTGTTCCGCGGCAGCATGCGCGGCCGCACGATGTACGTCGTGCCGTACTGCATGGGCCCGCTGGAGGCGGAGGACCCCAAGCTCGGCATCGAGCTGACCGACTCGGCGTACGTGGTGGTCTCGATGAAGATCATGACCCGCATGGGTTCGGCGGCCCTGGCCAAGATCGGCACGGACGGCGAGTACGTCAAGGGCCTGCACTCCGTGGGTGCCCCGCTCGCCGAGGGCGAGCAGGACGTGCCCTGGCCGTGCAACGAGGAGAAGTACATCACTCACTTCCCCGAGACCCGCGAGATCTGGTCCTTCGGGTCCGGCTACGGCGGAAACGCCCTGCTGGGCAAGAAGTGCTTCGCGCTGCGCATCGCCTCCGCCATGGCCCGCGACGAGGGCTGGATGGCCGAGCACATGCTCATCCTCAAGCTCATCTCCCCCGCCGACGAGGTCCACTTCATCGCCGCGGCCTTCCCGTCCGCCTGCGGCAAGACCAACCTCGCGATGCTCCAGCCCACCATCGAGGGCTGGCGCGCGGAGGTCGTGGGTGACGACATCGCGTGGATGCGCTTCGGCGCCGACGGTCGGCTGTACGCCGTCAACCCGGAGTACGGCTTCTTCGGAGTGGCCCCCGGCACCAACTACTCGTCCAACCCCAACGCGATGAAGACGCTGGAGCCGGGCAACGCCATCTACACGAACGTGGCGCTGACCGACGACGGTGACGTGTGGTGGGAGGACCTCGAGGGCACCCCAGACCACCTCATCGACTGGCTGGGCAACGACTGGACCCCGGAGGGCGACGGCAAGGCCGGCAACGCCGCGCACCCCAACTCGCGCTACTGCGTTCCGATCAACCAGTGCCCGGTCACCGCTCCCGAGTTCAACTCTCCCGAGGGCGTGCCGATCTCGGCCATCCTCTTCGGTGGTCGCCGCGCCGACACGGTCCCGCTGGTCAGCGAGGCCTACTCGTGGAACCACGGCGTGTACATCGGTGCGACCCTGTCCTCCGGTCAGACCGCTGCCGCGGAGGGGCAGGTCGGCGCGGTGCGTCGCGACCCCATGGCCATGCTGCCGTTCGTGGGCTACAACGTCGGCGAGTACTTCCAGCACTGGGTCGACATGGGCGCCCGGGGCGGCGACAAGATGCCCAAGATCTTCCTCGTCAACTGGTTCCGCAAGGGCGCCGACGGCCGCTTCGTGTGGCCCGGCTTCGGCGAGAACAGCCGCGTGCTCAAGTGGGTCGTGGACCGCATCGAGGGTCGCGTGGAGGGCGACGAGACCGCCGCCGGCATCACCGCCCGCGCCGCGGACATCGACATGACCGGCCTGGACACCCCGATCGAGGACGTCGAGGCCGCCCTGGCCGTCGACCCCGAGGAGTGGCGCCGCGAGCTGCCGCTCATCACCGAGTGGCTCGAGTTCTGCGGACCCAAGGTCCCTGCCGAGGTCCATGAGCAGTTCGCCGCCCTCAAGGAGCGGCTCGGCTGACACCTGCACCTGCACGGAAAGGCCCACGCGGACGGGCCACACCATTCCCCGGTGTGGCCCGTCCGCCTCTACAGTCTGGGCGAAGCCCTGTACTACTGCCCTTGTTGATGTCACAGTTACTGGCTGTGCGGGCAACAGCGTTCCCGCCCGGAAGGAGGGGCATGAGAGGCAGCGTGATCGGCCTCATCGCGCTTCCCATCGTGGCGAGCGGCGTCGCAGCAGCCGCCGTGGCCGGTTTCGGGCTCCCCGCCCCGACGTCCGTTCCTGCCGGGCCGACCGCCACCGCCGGGATCACCGGCGAGTCGACGGACGCGTCCCCGGCCGTCGACGAGGAGTACGCGGGCACCGCCATCGAGGGGATCAAGCCGTTCCTCACGGTGATCGACGGCAGGTCGGCCCTGCCCGTACCGGAGCCGATCCCGTCGTTCCTCTCGCTGTTGACGGTGCCCTCCGTGCCGCTGGCACCGCTTCCCCCGCAGGTCGACGGCCGGGCTGCTCCCGCGGACACCATCGGTCCGCGCGCCGGGCAGGGCCCGGACCGGGTCCGGGACGACCTCGTGCCCCGCGACCCCACGACGCGCCCCGGTACCGGCTCCGGGACGGACGACCAGCCGGTGACCTTCGAACCCCACTCCGAGGGCGGGGCCGATCGAGGCGACACGCCTGACGACCGCGGACCGGGCGGCCGTCCCGCCGTACCGGCGCCCGATGCCGGTCGGCCTCCCGTGTCCGTTCCCGGACCGCCCGCAGTAGGTGGCCCGCTGCCCGGGCCCCCGCCCCATGCCGGAGAGACCGGCCGACCGGCCCATGCCGACGAGACCGGGCCTCCCCCACACGCGGGTCGGTCGCCCGCCGGCGGCGCTCCGGTGCTCGGCCGACCTCCCGTGGGGGACCGTGCCGCGAGCGGGCCGGTGACGACCTCGCCGGGGGCGGGCGCGACAGTGGACAGGCCGACAGAGGCGAGCCCGACAGTGTCCAGCCCGAGAGCGTCCGGCGACGACCACCCGATGCCGAGGTGAACGCCTCGATACGGCCGGCAGCCCCGATCCGTTGGTGGCACTCCGCCCGGCTCCGCATCACCCTCGGCATCACGCTGATCACCGCCGCCGTGTTCGCGGCGATGATGGTGTTCACGTTCCAGCTCCTGAACCTCAGCACCGAACGGGTGATGGACTCGCGGCTCAACCGGGAGGCCGCGGACTTCACGACCTTCATGACGGCGGGGATCCTGCCGTCGTTCGAGTCGGAGAACCCCACCGTCGAGCAGTTGATCCGGGCGTACCTCGCCCAGCAGTACCCGTCCTCGGAGCTGCTCCTGGTCGGGACGGCCACCGAGTCGGGCACCCAGTTCACGCTCTCCCGATACGGGCCCGACGAGGACCAGCTCTTCCCGCCGGCGATGCGGTCACAGATCCAACGGATCGGCCTGGTCTCCACCGAGAGTTCGGGGATCCTCGACGGCTCGGTGCGGTGGCGCAAGACCACGGTCGAGAGCCCCGCCGGGCTGGCCAACATCGTCGTCGCCGTCAACGACCGGGGCACTCACCAGGAGACACAGCGCGTCGTCTTCTACATGCGCTGGGCCAGCGCCGGAGGCATGGTCGTCAGCGCGGTGCTCGCGTGGTGGATCGCCGGGCGGATGCTCGTGCCGGTGCGCCGTATCCGCGAGGCCGCCGAGACCATCTCCGCCGCCGACCTGTCGAGGCGGGTCCCCTCCGACGGGCCCGACGAGATCGTCTCACTCGCCGACACGGTCAACGCCATGCTCGAACGAGTCGAGGAGGCCTACCGGACCCAGCGGGAGTTCCTCGACGATGCCGGGCACGAGTTGCGAACGCCCCTGACCGTCGTGCAGGGCAACCTCGACCTCATGCCCGACGACCCCGACGGGCGCGCCGAGGCCACCCGCCTCATGCAGGACGAGCTGTCGCGGATGACCCGCATCGTGGAGGACCTGCTCACCCTCGCCAGGGCCGACCGTCCCGACTTCCTCCGGACCGTCCCGACCGACGTCGCCGAACTCGTGCTGGACGTCGAGGCGAAGATCGACGTGATCGCCGACCGCGACTGGCGGGTGCTCCCCTACGCCGAGGGCGTGGCCCGACTCGACCAGCACCGCATCACGCAGGCCCTCATGCAGTTCTGCTCCAATGCCGTCCGCTTCACCGGACCCGGCGACACCATCGAGATCGGGTGCCGCATCATCGAGCCGGGGGATCCCACCGTGCCCGACGGGTTCGCGGCGGGGCCCGTCACCCCGTCGCCCAAGCGGGAGGACTACCGCCGCCGGCTCCTGTGGTGGGTCCGCGACAGCGGACCGGGGATCCCGCCCGGGGAAGAAGAGAGCATCTTCCAGCGTTTCCACACCGCTCGCGGCCAACTGCGCGACGGCCGGGGCGGCACCGGACTCGGCCTGGCCATCGTCTCCACCATCGCCAAGGCACACGGGGGACGTGCGTTCGCGTTCAACGCCATGGGCGGGGGCGCGGTGTTCTGCATCGTCGTCCCCCTCATCGCGCCGCCACCGGAGAAGCGCCCCCGCGACGACGAGGACGCCGGCGCCGGCCCGGTCGTGTCGGGGGACAGCGGTACGCGCTGATCCCGCCCACGTACCGGACGAACCCGCGGACACGGGACCGGGCAGCGTCCAACTGATGTCTTCCCGTGGGATACTCCGGGTTCGAGAAGGAGGGTTGCATGACGAATGTTCTCGTCGTGGAGGATGACGATCTCATCCGATCGGTGTTGGTGAAGGCACTCGGCGGCGCGGAGTACACCGCACTCGAGGCCGTGGACGGGGAGAGCGCCCAGGCGATCCTGTCGACGATCTCCGACATCGACCTGATGTTGCTCGATATCGGCCTGCCGGACACCGACGGGCTGACCCTCCTCCGCGAGGCCCGCGACCGCGGGTTCGCCGCACCCGTCATCATCCTCACGGCCCGCGACAGTGTGGCGAACACCGTCGAGGGGCTGGAGTCCGGCGCGAACGACTACATGGTCAAGCCCTTCCGCGTGCCCGAGTTGCTCGCCCGCATCCGTCTGCGGCTGCGCGAGCACGAGGCCACCGAGGACCCGGGCATCCTCGAGCACGCGGGCATGCGCCTGGACATCCGCACCCGCCGGGTCGAGGTGGACGGCCGGATCCAGGAGCTGACCAACCGCGAGTACTCGCTGCTCGAGATGCTGCTGCGCAACAAGGGCGAGACCATCAGTCGCGAGCAGCTGCTCGAGAGCGTGTGGGGCATGGACTTCGACCCGGGCTCCAACATCGTCAACGTCTACATCCGTTCCCTGCGTCGCAAGATCGGCGAGAACAAGGTGCAGACCGTCCGCGGCGTCGGTTACCGCGTGGAGTGACACCCGGCCGGTCGGCGCCGCGCCGACGCGTCCGATGTGTGAAGACCCCCGGCCGAGGCCGGGGGTCTTCACACATCTGTCGAGGCCTCAGCCCTCGCCGGGCTCCCAACCGAACGGCATGAGCACACTCTGCAGCTCGCAGAAGGCCTCGAGCCCCTCGGGGCCGTTCTCGCGACCCAGGCCCGAGTTCTTGAACCCGCCGAAGGGCGCGCTCGGGTCGAAGGCGTACCAGTTGATGCCCATCGTGCCGGTGCGCACCCGCTGGGCCACGGCCAGCGCGGCATCCGGGTCGGCGGAGTACACGGCCCCGGCGAGGCCGTACTCGGAGTCGTTGGCGATCTGCACGGCCTCGTCGACCGTGTCGTAGGCGATGACCTGCAGGACCGGCCCGAAGATCTCCTCCTGGGCGATGGTCATGGAGTTGTCGACGTCCCGGAAGACGGTCGGCTGCACGTAGGCGCCCTCGGCGACGCCCTCGGGCAGTCCCTCGACCTTGCCGCCCCCGTAGGCGATGGTCGCGCCCTCCTCGACACCCTTGCGGATGTAGCCCTCGACGGACGCCTTCTGCTTGTGGTTGGCCAGCGGGCCGAAGGCGGTGCCGTCGTCGGCCGGGTCACCCACGGGCATGGCCTTGACGTTCTCCACCAGCGCCTCGACGACCTCGTCGTACCTCGACCGCGGCGCGAGGATGCGGTTCTGGGACACACACGCCTGCCCGGAGTTCATCAGGGCGGAGAAGACCATGGTGCCGGCGTTCGCGGCGATGTCGGCGTCCTCGAGCACGATGGCGGCGCTCTTGCCCCCCAGCTCCAGCGAGCAGCGCTTGAGGCTCTGCGCGGCGATCCCGGCGATGTGCTTGCCGACCCCGGTGGAGCCGGTGAACGAGATCTTGTCGACGTCCGCGTGCGAGACCAGGTGGTCGCCCACGGAGCTGGGGCCGGTCACCACGGACAGCACGCCCTCGGGCAGGCCGGCCTCGCGGAACAGGTCGGCCAGCCACAGCGCGGACAGCGGCGTGGCCGACGACGGCTTGAGGATCACCGAACTGCCGGACAGCAGTGCGGGAGCCAGCTTGGCGGTGTTGAGGTAGAGCGGGACGTTCCACGCGGTGATGGCGGCGACGACGCCGACGGGGTGGCGGGTGATGACCGACGCGCCGAAGTCCCCGTGCCGCACCTCGGACCACGGGAAGGTCTCGGCCAGGCGGGCGTAGTACCGCAGCACACCCAGGGTCGGCGTCACCTGGATCATCGCGGCGGTGCCGGGCGGAGTGCCCATCTCGTCGGAGAGGATCTGGCACACCTCGGCCTGGCGCTCCTCGAGCATGTCGGCCACGCGGGCCAGCAGGGCGCCGCGCTCGGCGGGCGGGGCGGAGCGCCACACGCCGGACTCGAACGAGTCGCGCGCCTGGCTGATCATCTCGTCCAGGTCCTCGGTGGTGGTCTCGGCGACCCGACCCACGACCGCGTTGGTGGCGGGCGAGGTCACCTCGAGGACGCCGGTGGTGATGGGATCGGTCCAGCGGGTGCCGGAGAAGAGCTTGTCATGGACGACGACCACGGGGACCTCCGAGAGGTAGAAAACAAGAACGTGTTCCACCTCACTGTAGCGAGTCCACGGCGCCCCGTGGGGCAGCTACCCGGCCCGCATCACCAGCACCAGGTTGGACACCAGGGCCTCCCTGACCAGCGGCACCCGCACCAGCCACCACGCCCACCGCGGGTGGTAGCGCGGGAACGCCGCGACCAGTTCGGCCGATCCGGTCTGGCGTGCCCAGTCGAGCCCCTCGGCGCAGCCCACCTCGAACAGGGACTCGCCGTAGACGTTCTTGGGCGGCCGGCCGTGGCGACGCTCGTACATCCGCCGCGCCCGCTCGCCACCGAGGTAGTGGGTGGGTCCCATCTCGTGGCCGCCGAAGGGTCCGTACCAGAGCGTGTAGGAGACGACGACGAGGCCGCCCGGTCGCGTGACCCGGCACATCTCCTCGGCCATCGTCCAGGGCTCGGGGACGTGTTCGGCCACATTGGAGGAGATGCACACGTCGACGCAGTCCGATCGGATCGGCAGCGACATCCCGCTGCCGCGGATCGAGCCCGCCTGGTCCAGGCCCGCCGCCGACATCTCCCCCACGTCCGGTTCGACGGAAACGTACCGCGCCCCCTCGGCGGCGTAGGCGTCGGAGAAGTAACCCGGCCCGCCGCCGACGTCCAGCACCGTCAGCCCCGGGAGGCGGCCGGTGTCGGACCCGGGGCCCCGCCCGGCCGGCCGGTCACCGGCGCGCTCCCACAGGTCCGCCACCAGTTCGACGGTGTCGCGGGCCAGACCGGAGTAGAAGACGTCCGGGTCGGACTGCTCGAGCGGGAACGAACGCAGCAATCCGAGCGACCGACCGAGGGTGGCGCGGCGGGCCACCGAGCGCAGGGCGGGCGAGCGGTGGACGGGATCGGTGATCACGGCGGTGACGATACCGGCGGCAGCGTTGACCACCCCGTCGGCGGTCCCGACGCCCGCGTACAGTGTCCGCGTGGCTCGTATCCTGCTGCTGTGCTGGCGTGACAGCACCCATCCCCAGGGCGGTGGCAGCGAACGCTACCTCGAGCACGTCGCGGACGGCCTCGCCGGCGCCGGGCACACCGTCGTCTACCGGACCTCGCGCTCACCGGGTGCGGCCCGCTCCGCCACCACCGGGGCCGGGGTGCGGTTCAGCCGGACCGGTGGGCGGTTCACCGTCTATCCCCGCGCGCTGCTGGCGATCCTGTTCGGCAGGATCGGACTGGGGCCACTCGGTGTCCTGAGGCAGCCCGACGTCGTCGTCGACACCCAGAACGGCGTCCCCTTCTTCTCCCGCCTCGCCACCACCGCGCCCGTCGTGGTGCTGGTCCACCACATCCACCGTGAGCAGTGGCCGGTGGCCGGGTGGCTGGTCGCGCGGATCGGCTGGTGGATCGAGTCGTGGCTGTCCCCGCGCGTGCACTCGCGCAGTCAGTACGTGACCGTGTCGCTCCCCTCGGCCGACGAGCTCGCCGGGCTCGGCGTGGACCCCGCGCGCATCGCCGTGGTGCGCAACGGACTCGACCCGCTCCCGGCGGACGTCGAGCCGGGCGAGCCGGCCGCGCACGAGGGCCCCGGCACTGACACCGACACCGCCGCCCCGCGGTTGGTCGTGTTGTCCCGGCTGGTGCCGCACAAGCACGTCGAGGACGCCCTCGACGTGGTCGCCACCCTGCGCGCGAGCAGGCCCGGCCTGGTGCTGGACGTCATCGGCAGCGGCTGGTGGTCCGACCGACTGCGTGAGTACGCCGCCGAGCGCGGGCTCCTCGTCCCCGCGCCGGGCTCGGGTGCCGGCACGGGCCCCGGCCCGGACGCGGGTTCGGTCGTGTTCCACGGGCACGTCGACGAGTCCACCAAGCACCGCATCCTCGCCGGCGCCACACTGCATCTCATGCCCTCCCGCAAGGAAGGCTGGGGTCTGGCGGTGTCCGAGGCCGCGCAGCACGGGGTGCCCACCGTCGGCTACCACCACGCGGCGGGACTACGGGACTCGATCGACGACGGCGAGACGGGCCTCCTCGTGGACGATGTCGCGGCCATGACCCTGGCCACCGATCGCCTCCTGGCGGACCCCGACCTGCGGGGGCGCATGGGCGAAGCCGCGCGCCGCAAGGCCGCGGGACTGTCCTGGCCCGCCACCGGATCGGCGATGGCGCAGGTCCTCCGGGCGGTCACCGAGGGCCGGCGCGTGAGCGGTGTGATCAGCGGCCAGGCCGGCTGACCGGTCCTCCCGCGGCGTGCGCGTCCCGGCGCGCCGTGGTGGTCGCGGCAGGAACGCCGGCGACGGCAATGGCAACGACCAGGGCGAGGACCAGCGTGAGCAGCCACAGCGCGTGCGCCGCCAGCACCCATCCGCGGGCCGACGCCGGAGCCGCGGGCTCGGCGGCGGCCTCCCATCGGGCATCCGCCCCACCCGGCCCGTTCGGCGCGGCCAGCTCGTGCAGGACGAGTTCGGAGCCGGTGAACCTCGTCGTCGTCGACTCCTGCGGCGTCGCGGCCAGCGTCCGCGCCGCCCGCCCGCGCGGGCCGGCGGACGTGCGCTCGTCGAGCACCCACCGCACCCCCAGTCCGGCCAGGACGCTCGGATCGTCCCCTCGCAGCAGCGCCTCGGTGGCCCGCCTCGCGCGATCACCCTCGCCCGGCACCGCGGCCGCGTCGTCGCCGGCAGCCCCGCCGACGACCAGGTCTCCGGGCACCAGCACGCGGGTGTCGAGCAGTCGGGGCGCCGGATCGAGCACCGCCGCGCCGCCCGCCCACAACGGCGTCGAGCGGAAGGACCCCGCCGGCAGGACCAGCAGGTCACCGGGCCTCCCGTCGACGATCCGCGCCACCTGCTCCCAGTCCTGGCCGTAGGTGACCGGCCGCAGCTGGTCCCACAGGGCGCGCGGGGCGTCGGGGACGGCGGCGACGGCCACCGCCGTGAGCAGCAGGCCCGCCCCGGCCGGTCGGAGTCGCCCGGCCAGCTCGCGGGCGGCGAAGGCGAGCGCCAGCACGGTCGCCGGGAGCGCCAGTGCGACGAACTTCTGGGTGTCGCGCAGCAGACCCGCGCCGGGGACCGCGGCGACGACGGTCTCCAGCGCGGCCAGGCCCGGCCCCGTCGCGGCGGCCGCCACCAGCAGCCACGTCCCGACCGCCAGCGGTACCGTCGCCCGCACCACCGGATCGCGGCGCGCCCGCCACACCCCGCGCGCCGCCACCACCCACACCACGAGCAGCAGGACGAGCGCCACGGCCGCCCACCACGTTGACCGCGACGGCGGCACCGCCTCCGAGTTCCAGATTCCGCCCAGGGCGACCACTGATCCGAGGGTGCCGATGCCGGGCTCGGCGCGGGCGGCGAACGCGCTCACGCCCGTGCCGGCGGTCGGCGCGGTGCCGGTCCCGGCCGGGGCGAGTGCGGTCGCGAGCAGCCACGGCAGCGCGGTGACCACGGCCGTGGCGACCAACGCCAGCGCTGCACAGACGCGCCGGCCCGGCCGCGCGGCGGGACCCGCACTATCACCGGCACTGTCACCGCCACCCGCACCGCCGCTGAACAGCGACACCGTCGCGACGACGACCGCGAGGACCCAGCCCGTCGGCGTGAGCCCCGCCGCGGCCAGCGCCGCGCACGCCGCCGCCACCCGGCGCCGACCGGGCGCGCCACCGAGGGCGCCGGAGGAGGCCAACAACACCGGCATCGACATCACCGCCGCCGTCCCGGCCAGCACGGACCAGTGCCCCTGCAGCAGCCGCTCCACCACGAACGGGTTCCACACCGCCCCCACCACGGCGGTCAGGCGCAGCCAGAGCCCGGACAGCCCCGCGGCCGCGTCGCCGGGCAGGACCCGGCGCACCAGCGCCCCCGCCGCCACCGCCAACCAGATGCAGAACACGGCGGTGAGAACGCCGGTCAGCGGCCACACCGGCAACCCCACCGCCTGCAGCGCGCGGGTCGCCCACACCACCGCCACGTCCTGGGGCACCGCCCGCGCCGCCGACTCCCCCAGCCCGAGCGCGGCGTCCGACAGGGGCGGTGTCGGCGTGGCCACCCAGTCCCTGAGCAGGGGGAACCCGGGCCGCGCCACCCCCGCCAGCAGCAGGGCGGTCACCACCGCCCCCACGGCCGCGTCCACCGCAGCGTCCCTCCCGGTGGATCGCAAGGTCACGCGACGGGAACCGACAGCGGACGACATGCGCTCATTCCACCACGCCCGCGCGCGGGGCCCGCCGCCACCGCGCGGCCGCGCCGCCGGCGGCCAGCCACCGGGCCACCGCGGCTGCCCCCTACGATTCCCGGTGTGGACCATCAGGCGCGCGAGGAGGCACCCGGCACCGCCACCAGGCGCTTCCTGACCGGCGCGGGGGCGGTGACGGCCGGGTCGATGCTGGCCAACATCGCCGCCTACCTGCTGCACCTACCGGCCTCCCGGTGGTTGGGGCCCGAGGGCTACGGCGCCTTCGCCGCCCTGCTCTCCGCGCAGCTGCTGGTCGCCGTTCCGTCACTGGCGTTGCAGGCGGTCGTTGCCCGCGACCACGTGCGCGGAGTACCGGACGGGGTCCTGCGCTCGCTCGGCAGACGGGTCGCGCTCCTGGTCGCGGTGGTCGCCGCACTGGCGGTCGTCCCGGTGTCGCTGCTGCTGGACACCCCCGTCCTGGCCACCGCCGCCGCGCTGGCCCCCGGCCCGGTGCTCTGTCTGCTCACCACCGAGCAGGGCGTGCTGCAGGGCGCCGAACGGTTCCGCGCCCTCGGTGGAGTGCTCGCCCTGGCCGGCGCCGGCAAGGTGGTGCCGGCCGTCGCGGTCCTCGCCGCGGGCGGGGGCGTGGGGCTCGCGCTCGCGGCCGGGGCCGTCGGCGTGACGGTGGCCTGGCTGGTGGCGGGGTGGATCTCGACACTCGGGCCCGGGGCGTGGCGACCGCCGACCGGGACCTCCTCGACCTCACCCGGCGTCGCGGCGGTGCTTGCGGCCGGTCAGGTGCAGCTCGTGATGATGGCCCTGACCTCCGTCGACCTGCTCCTCGCACGTGCCCTGCTGTCCCCGGGGGACGCCGGCCGCTACGCGCTCGGGGCGGTCGCCGCCAAGGCCGCGTTCTGGCTGCCCCAGGCCGTGGGCACCGTCCTCTACCCGCGGATGGCCGATCCGGCCGGGCACCGGGGCGCGGTCCGTTCCGCGGTGGGCGTCCTGCTGGGCATCGGTGCCGTCGTGGTGATCGGTGCCGCCGCGGCCGCCCCGCTCGTGCCGGTGGTCGTCGGCGAGGCCTACCGGCCCGTCGCCGGACTGCTGTGGGCGTTCGCCGCCCTGGGCGTGACACTGAGCGTGCTGCAGGCGTTCCTGCTGGCGAGCATCGCCTCCGACCGGACGGTGGAGGCCGCGATCGCCTGGTGCGGGCTGGTGCTCACCGCCGTCGCGGTGTGGCTCGCGCCCCGCGGCGTCGAGAGCGTCCTGGGCGCGACACTCGTCGCGGTCGCCCTCACCACGGTCGCCGCAGGCTGGCGGGCGCTGCGCGTGCGCCCCGCCTGAGGCGAGGGCGCCGAGCGGGCCGCGCCCTCGAGCCGAGCCACGTCGCCTATCCGTTGGCGACTCACCTACCGGATCCGCTAGGTGGCGCGTGATCCGATAGGCGGAGCGGCTGGCGGAGCGGCTGGCGGAGCGGGATCGCCGAGGCCGGCTGCGGGTTCGCAGCGCCCGATCCGACGGACAGATCGCGGGAGCCGGGCGGCTGGTGTCCCCGACGGTCGCGCGGCGGTCGCGGTCGGCTGCGCGGCGGCTGCGCGGCGGTCGCGGGTCCGTCACCCAACGAGAAGAGCGTTCCGCACACTCCCTCTCGGGTGTTGTGTGCGGAACGCTCTCGGCGATCCTCCGGGTGCGGCCCCCGCTCCGGACAGGGCGGGGGCCGCGGGGTAGGACGAATCAGGCGCGGGTCCGGGTGGTCCGTCCGCCGGTGCCGCCGCGGCTCCCGCGCAGGCCCAGCACGATGCCACCGATCAGCGAGAGCAGGCCGAGGATGCCCAGCACCGCCGGGACGACGCGACCGAACGTGTTGAGCGTGTCCGCGCTGTCCTGCGCCGCGGCCAGGGTGCTCTCCTGGGTCTCGTCATTCCAGCCGGACTGGAAGCGGACGGCCGTGCGGGTCGGCTCGGCCTTCTCCTCCTCGAGACGGGCCTTGTCGGAGAAGAAGGCGTCGGCCTCGGCCTGGTCCTCGGCGAAGAACTGGAAGATGTCCTCCTTGCCGTTGATGATCTGGCCGGTCGCCGGGTTCACGTACACCGTGCGGGTGTTGGTGTAGAAGCGCCGCATGTCGACCTCGCGCTCGGGGTCACCCTCGAGGCCCCACTGGCCGGCGGTCATGCCCTCGCGGCGGTAGCTGGCCAGGACCGACTCCACGGCGGGGTCGTAGCCGTCGGAGATCGAGGCGAAGTGGTCGCGGATCGAGGACCACATGTCGATCGGGCCGAGGTCCTGGGTGAACTCGTAGGCCTCGATCCCACCGACGGACGTCTCGCCGACGAACTCGATCGGGTTGGTGGTGAAGGTGCTGGCGTCGAAGTAGTCGTAGGCCCGCTGCTCGGTGTCGAACGGGAACTTGTACTGCAGACCCTCGCGGACGAAGCCCGTGGGGGCGGTGTCGTCGGCGCCGCCGGCGACGACCTGCAGGGTGCTGGTGGCCTCGTCGACCGGCTGCGCCGTGACGCGGTCCAGCGTGATGCGGTCGACGGTGGCGTTGATCAGGGACTCGACCTCGTCGCCGCCCGCGATGTCCTCGCGCAGCAACGACTGGGCGGCCTGCAGGGTGATGACGTCGGCGTCCGACGGCTCGACGGCCATCACCCGACGCTGCGAGTACAGGGGGATGTCGTTGTCGATGAAGCACGAGACGGGGAACTGCACCTCGGAGTCGTCGGCCTCGGCGCCGTCCTGGGTCTCGACCGCCTCACCCTCGGGCGCGTCGGCCTCTCCCTCGTCCCCGGACGCGGCCTCGGCCCCGTCCTCGGGGCGGCACTCGGGCCGGTCCGCGTTGAGCTCGGTGGGTGCGTTGCCCGCCAGTGCCCTGCCCACGAGGACCGCCCCCGGCGCGACCTCGGTGACGGTTGTCGAGTTGATGTCCAGCGGGGTCTTCTTCTGCGCCGGCACCACGAAGAACACGAGCGCCAGTGCGATAGTGATCAAGAATGCGCCGAGCCCGACGAGGACCAGCGCGGGCACTGACGACCTCCGTCCCGCGGAACTGCTCTGTCGTGCCATCGGTTGTCCTCCTGGAGTCGCGCCCTCGGTCCGTGGTCACGCCCGGGTAACGTCCCCGGGTCGGCTGCCAGACCGGACCATCATCAGGAGAAGATTAACAGTGATGAAGAACGCATTTGGCACCCCCGACCACCGAGTCGGGACACTGCCCTCGGCGACGGGCTTCGTGCCGGCGCTCGAGGGGCTCCGTGCGGTCGCCGCGTTCGGCGTTCTCACCACCCATGTCGCGTTCCAGACCGGGGCCTCGACGGGGTCGTTCCTCAACCGCGTCTGGGGCCGATTCGACCTGTCCGTGGCCGTGTTCTTCGCTCTGTCGGGCTTCCTGCTGTGGCGCGCGCACGCTCTGCACGCACGCCGGGGAGGCACGGGGACCGCCCGGTCCGCCCGCGACTATCTGCGCTCCCGACTGGTGCGGATCATGCCCGCGTATCTGGTCCTGGTGGCCGCGGTGTTCCTGCTGATCCCCCGGAACGCACGGAGCTCCGCCAGCACGTGGACGTCCAACCTGACACTCACCCAGGTGTACGTCCCGGACTCCCTCGTCGAGGGGCTCACGCACGCGTGGTCGCTGTCCGTGGAGATGAGCTTCTATCTGGTGCTGCCGTTGCTGTGGTGGGCGCTCGCGGGCCTGCGCGGGCGGGCGGCGCGGTGGCGCATCCCGGCGATCGCGGTCGTGGGGGTGGCGAGCCTGGGGTGGGCGCTCCTGCCGTGGTACGAGCTGGGTCTGCACGACCGGCTCAACGACCAGATCCTGCCGCCGGCGTTCGCGTCGTGGTTCGCGGCGGGGATGATCCTGGCCGAACTCGCCTGCGCCCCGCCCGGACGGGCGGCGGCGCTGGCCCGCCACCGCCACGCACGGTGGGGGTGGTGGGCGGTCGCGGCCGCGGCGTTCCTGGTGAGCACGGTGCCGCAGTGGTTCACCGAGGGGTTCGTGCACCCGTCGGGTCCGGAGTTCGCGATCCGCACCGCGCTCGGCGCCGTGGTGGCGTTCTGCCTCCTGGCCCCGGCCGCGCTCGCCCCGGCCGGCGCGCCGTCCACCGCCCCCGCCGGCCCGGGCACCGCGGACGGCGGCGGGCTGCGCTTCGCCGTTCTCGGCTCGACCGTCCTCACGACCCTGGGTCGGTGGTCGTACGGCGTGTTCCTGTGGCACGTCCTGGTCCTGCACTTCGCGTTCCAGATCGCGGCGGTGCCCATGTTCTCCGGACAGATGCTGCGGATCTGGCTGGTGACCGCGGTGGTCTCGACGGTGGTCGCGGCGGCCGGCTACGCGTTGGTCGAGGTGCCGGCCGGACGCTGGCTGGCACCCCGGCGCGCCCCGCGCGGACGGCCCGCGGACGGCCAGCTCGCGGCCAGCCCGGCGCAGACGAGCCCCGCCACCGTCGCGACCTGAGGCCCCCACCCGTCACCGGCGTAGCCCAGTGGGTCCGGCCACGGGGCGCGGGACAGCACCGCGGCGCCGGCGACGATCCCCGCCCCGGCCCCCATGACGAGCAGGTGCCGGGCCCGCCCCACCCCGAGGTACCGGCTCGCCACCAGCGCGCCGACGGTCAGCCCGGCGGTCAGCGCCAGGCCGACGGGTCCGGCCACCGCGAACCCGAGCGTGGCGGTCGCGGCGACCGTCAGCGGTCCGCGCCCCCGCCACGGCGCGGCGCGGGCCCCCGCCCGGTCGCGGCTGCCGCGGACGAGGAACAGCAGCAGGACCAGCAGCAGTGCGAGCGGCCCGGTGAGCAGCGCCGCACGGTACGGCGCGTCGAGCGGCACGGTGAGGACGAGGGTGGCGCCGGTGGTGGTGGCGGGCAGCACCCAGCCCTGCTTCCACCCGTCGACGGTGACCGGACGCGGGTCGGTCAGCTCGGTGCCGTCGTCGGCGACGAGCCGGGCCTGCCATGCGGGCGTGACGGATTCGGGGATCACCAGGACGCGTTCGCGCGGCGCGGACGGCACGCGCAGTTCGCGCCGCGAGTCGTCCCACAGCGCGGTGGCGACGGCCCGGGCGGGGTGCGGGGCACCACCGAGGATCGGAGAGGGGCCGCCCCCGGTGCCTCCCGTGCGGCTCCCGGTTCCCGGGTCGACGACGACGAGGCCCACCGTGTCCACGGAGAACGCCTGACCCGGGTCCACCGAGACCTCCTGCGGTCCCGCGTCCAGCCGGACGGCGGAGTCGTCGCAGAGCTCGGCCGTGACCGCGCGGCCCTCGAGCAGCGCCCGTCGGCTGGCGGTGATCCGCGTGCCGACGACCCGGTCGCCGAGGTGCAGCTTCGGCCCGTCCCGGCAGGTCAGGGTGACGGGCTCGTCGTCGGCGGCGGGCAGCGCGCCGATGCGGGCGCCGGTGGGGTCCTGTACCCACACCTCGGCGATGCCGGTGGGCAGCCGCGCGCCGGTGGGACCGCGCACGTCCCGGGTGTCGTCGACGCGGACGGTGATCCGATCGGTGTGGTCGGCGGGGACGTCGACGACGACGGAGCCGTCCTCCTCCGGGGTGAGCGTGGCCAGGTCGACGCGGGTGCGTTGGACCCCGGTGTCGACGGTGATGACCTCGGGCGCGGCGGGGGCCGCGGAGCGGGGTGCCCAGAGGCGGAGCGAGCCGACGAGCTGGCGACCGGGCAGGCTCAGGGCGAGCGACGGCGCGGGAACGTCCGGCGCGTGCCAGCTGGTGGAACGGTCGCCGTCGACGGCCGCCGACGGCCTGCCCGCGGGGTCGTCCACGAGCGACTCGCCCGTCGCGCGGACCTGCCGTGCGCGGGTGGCCGGGTCCCCGCGCAGGACGTCGTCGAGGGCGGGGCCGGGACGTGGGCGCACGAGCAGTCGCGGGATCACTGTCGTGGCGGCGGGGACGTCGAGCAGGCGGGCGAAGCGGCCCGGTTCCTCGGGGTCGATCGCCAGGCCGGGGGCGCACCTGGCGGCGCCGGTGGACTCCTCGGCCCCGGCGAGTCCCTCGACCGGGCTGCCGGCGTGGACGCAGTCCGAGCGGCCGGACAGTTCCTGGCGCAGCAGCCAGCCGGACGGCGCGCGGGAGTCCTCGGGCCGGCCGGGCAGGGCGATGGTCCGTAGCAGTGGGATGTCCTGGCCACCGGCGGTCAGTCCGATCTCGGAGACCTCGAGGTAGGTGCCGCGGCCGCCGTCGGCGAAGCCCGTGGCCGTCACCCTGACCCGCCCGGTGGGGCCGGGCGGAAGTGGCACGGAGGTCTGTTCGCCCACCGCGGGGAACACCGTCGTGGTTCCGGTGTCGGTGCGCACCTCCAGTCTGCTGACGGGCGGTCCGGCGGCGGGGTCCGGGACGGTCAGCGTCAGGACGCCGCGGTCGAGGGGCTCGGGCAGGTCGATCTCGATCCATTCACCGAACGCGGACCCGTACCCGCCGGATCGCCAGGCGGTGTCGGGATCACCGTCGACGGCGGCGGCGACGGAGTGCGCCGGCCTCACCGGTCCGGTCTGGGCCGAGTCGGCCGCCGAGGACGACACCGTGACCCGGGCGTCCCACCATCGGGCCCGCGTGAGAGCCGGGTCGTCCTCGGCGACGGTCGCCGGGTAGTCGGGGACCGTGCCGCGGCTGCGGCGGGGGTCGCCCTCGGCCCGGACGGCCGAGGAGTTGTGGTCGACCCGGCCGAAGTCGGTCTCGCGATCCGCCGGGGAGTCCGTCAAGACCGGGCCGGTGGAGTTCAGCGGCCGCGGCCGCGGGAACGGATCAGACGCCGGGTCGACGCCGGCGGCGAGCGCGTCGGCCTCGAGCAGGCGCGTGACCCGGGACGGCGAGCCGACGGTGTCCTGAGACGCCAGCAGGTCGTCCAACCGGGACAGTGATTCGGGCCCTCCGGCGACGACCTGGAGGTCGCGGAGTTCCACCGTGTACGGCGCGGTCGCCGAGCGGGGCGGTCCGGGCGGCGCCGCATCCGATCCCAGTCGTGAGTCGACCCGGTAGATCTCGATCGCCGGATAGGCCGGCCGCAGCCCGGAATCGGGCACCACGACCACCTCGTCGTCGTTCCTGGCACCGTCGTCACCAACCCCGTCGTCACCAACCCCGTCGTCACCGACCCGGGATCCCCCGACGGGGTCGCCGAACTCGGCGACCTTTACCAACCCGGGCGAGCCGTCGATCGCCTGGTGCACCAGCGCCGGGCGCGGCGCGGCGGCGTCCTCGGACAGGTCGTTGCGCACCACGAGGAACCCGACGCCCAGCGACGCCAGTGTGGCGGCCATCCCGGGCGCGGCGCGGCCGTCGGCCAGTCGTTGCTGCACGGCGTCGAGGGCGCGGATCGCGGGGGCCGGCTGCAGCGGCACGGAGTCGCGGACCGCCCACGGCGTCCGGGCCAGCGGCTGCAGGGGTTCGTCCCGGGTGACCCCCCACACCTGGCGGGCGAACGACGCGCCGGGGACCACGAGCGCACGCGTGGTGCCGGCCGGGTCGGACTCCCCGTCCTCCCCGTCCTCCCCGTCCTCGCCGTCCGCACCCGGCCGGTCCACCGGCGCGTTCTCCGACAGCCACCGCGCCGCCTCCGGCCAGTGGTCGGGCAGCGCCTCGTGGGCGCCCACCGGCGCGAGCCTGCCCAGCCACGCCGGGGCCACCGACACACCCGCGGCCAACACGACCACCATCGCCACCGCCACCGACCGGTGGCGCTCCGGGTGCGCCAGCGCGTCCACGACGCGGACGCGGGGGGTCTCGCCCGGGGCGGCCCCGTCGCCGCCCCGCGCGAGTCCCGCGAGCAGACAGGACACCAGGTGGGCGACGCCCAGTACCAGCGGCAACCGCAGTAGCGGCTCGAACTTGTGGACGTTGCGCAGCGCGGCGCCCGGGCCGTCGAGGACGGCGCGCAGGGTCTCGGCGAGGCCGCCACCGGCGGGCCCGACCCACGGCGCCGCCATCGCCACCAGGCCGACGGCGCCGATCACCAGCAGCCGGCCCCGTGCGGGCATCCCGCGCCACAGCAACCCCACGACGCCGGCCGCGGCGAGCACCCCGGTGGCCAGGACGAACACCGGCTCGCTCGTGAGGTCCGCGCCGGCGGTCCGGTCGGTCGACACGAACGGGACCCACGTCGAGGCGCCACGCAGCACCTCGGTCACCGAGGACCACCGGGTGGTGACCTGAGCCGACTCGATGTAGTCGAGGAACGGGGGCGAGACCCGGCCGAGCAGCACCAACGGCACCGCCCACCACACGCACACCGCCGCAGACAGCGGCAGCCACCACGCGGCGAGCCGCGCCCAGGTGCGGTCCGGACGGTGCAGGGCCCACCACAGCACCGCGGGCAGGCAGGCGGCCGCGGTGGCGACGGCGTTGACCGCACCCATCAGTGCCAACGCCAGCGCGGCACCTGCCCCGCCCCGGCGCGGCGACATCCGCCCCTGCAGTACCCGGATGACCGGCAGCAGCACCCAAGGCGCGAGGGCGACCGGCCAGATCTCCGACGAGATCGAGCCCAGGTCGCCGAGCATGCGCGGCGCGAGCGCGTAGAGGACGCCCGCGACCGGGCGCGTGACGCGGGTGCCGATGCGCAGCGCGGCGGCGACGCGGACCACGCCGACGAAGGCGACGGTCAGCACGACGGCCCACCACAGGCGCTGGGTCAGCCAGGCCGGCATCCCGACCAGGTCGAAGACCGCGAAGAACGGGCCCTGCGGGAACAGGTATCCGTACGCCTGGTTCTGCACCTGGCCGGAGAAGGACAGCCCGGTCCACAGGTGCGTGGCCTGGGCGAGGAAGCGCCCGGGGTCCACGACGAGGTCGTACTTGGTGTCCGGGACGACCAGACCCGGGGCCTGCAGGCACGCCAGCAGGAGAAAAGCGAGGAACGCGACGACCGCGTCACGCGCGCCGGCGCCGAGTCGGGCCCCGCGGATCACCTATGCCGGCGTGAGGGGTTGACGGCTGCGCGGGATCAGCGCGCGCCGTACTCGACCTGGCCCAGCAGGGCCTGGTCGGCCGGCGGCTGCGCGACCTCGGGGATGGAGTTCTCGGCCATGGCGGTGTTGACCCCGAAGGCGACGATGCCGCCGAGGACGATTCCGCCGACTGCGCTGGCGAGCGCTCCGGTACCGAAGCTCATCGGGTTCTCCCTGCGGTTCACGTGACAGTGTCTGACGATGTCTCACGGCGGTGCTGTGGAGCACACCGACGCCGGAAGAGTAGCACCCGCGGCCCGCCGGATCGGTGGAGCGGCTCCCATAAGTCCTTACCGGCGGGTAAGTTGGGTGTGGCACATGACACCGCGCCACACCAGACCGCACCACACCGCACCGCAGAGCGCCCGCCGGGAGGAGACCTGTGACGACGGGGACCAAACGCATCCCACGCGCGATCCGCGAGCAACAGATGCTCGATTCCGCGATCAGCGTGTTCTCCGATCTCGGCTACCGGTCGGCCTCGATGGACACCATCGCCCGCCACGCCAGCATCTCCAAGCCGATGCTGTACCTGTACTACGGCTCCAAGGAGGAACTGTTCGCCGCGTGCGTGGTCCGGGAGTCCGGGCGGCTCATCGACCACCTCACCGACGCCGCGACCGGCAGCGCCGGGCCACGGCGGAGACTCGAGGGCGTCGTCCAGGCGTTCCTGGAGTTCGTCGACCAGCACACGGACTCGTGGAACGTCGTCTACCGTCAGGCATTCGCCGAACCCCAGTTCCGTGAGGAGGTCGAGAAGACCCGGTCGGTCCTGGTGGATCTGACCACCGACCTCCTCGCGCAGAACTCCGTCGACGAGCGCAGCCGCGAGGTGCTCGAGGTCGTCGCGACCGCCCTCGTCGGGGCGGGCGAGGCGGTCGCCGACCGCGTTGCGCACCGCTCGATCCCCACGTCGGTGGCCGCCGGGGTCGTCGTCGAGCTCGCCTGGCGTGGCCTCGCGGGCGACCCAGCGAAGTCACTCACCACCGCCACAGAGGAGAAGCCGTGACCGACACGTCCACCGCCACCGCCCGCCGGTCCGAGGCCGCCCGGACCCTCAGCCCGGCCGACCTCGCCAAGGGCCTGCCCTCCCTGGTCGCCGACCTGCCGTCCGTCCTCAACGGTCTCCGCATCGTCCGCACCTCGCGCAGCAGCCACAAGGTGTCCATCGGCCGCCGCTTCCAGAAGCTCGCGGCCGACCGGCCCGACGCCCCCTTCCTGAAGTTCCTCGGCACCGAGATCACCTACGGGGAGGCCAACCGGCGGGCCAACCGCTTCGCCGAGGTGCTCAGGGCGCGCGGGGTCCAGCGGGGCGACACCGTCGGCATCTGCATGGTCAACCGCACCGAGGTCATGCTCGCGATCCTGGGTGCGGTCAAGGTCGGCGCGTCGGTGGGCCTGCTCAACCACCACCAGCGCGGCGAGGTCCTCGACCATTCGCAGAAGATCATCGAGTCCAAGGTCGTGCTCGTCGGCGCCGAGTGCGCCGAGGCCGTCCAGTCCGTCCCCCGGGAGAACTGGGTCGGCGAGCTCGTCGCCGTCAGCTCCCCGATCGACCTGCCCTTCCGCGAGTTCCGCGCGAACCACCGCCCGGAGGAGCTGTCCGACCTGACCTGGCTGGAGGACGAGCTCGACGCACTGGGCGACGACGTGGGTGACACCAACCCGCCGGAAGCCGACGACACCGTGGGGAACGAGACCGCCTACTACGTCTTCACCTCGGGCACGACGGGCCTGCCCAAGGCCTCGACGATGTCCCATTACCGCTGGAACAAGGCGATGGCCGGGTTCGGCCTGTCGGGCGTGCGGCTGCGCAAGGACGACGTCCTGCTCTGCCCGCTGCCGATGTACCACAACAACGCCCTCACGGTGGGCCTCGGCTGCGTGCTCGCCGCGGGCGCCTGCATGGCGATCGAGGAGCACTTCTCGGCGTCGAAGTTCTGGGATCAGGCCCGCGCGGCCGGCGCGACCGCGGCCATCTACATCGGCGAGATCTGCCGGTACCTGCTCAACCAGGACCCCGGCCCGGGCGACCGCGACCACTCGGTCCGCGTCATGACCGGCAACGGACTGCGCCCGGAGATCTGGCACGAGTTCCAGGAGCGGTTCGGTGTCGGCCGGATCTGCGAGTTCTACGCGGCCAGCGAGTGCAACATCGCGTTCGTCAACGCCTTCAACGTCCCCAGGACCACCGGCTACTGCCCGATGGACTTCGCGATCGTCGACTACGACCCCGAGACGGGCGAGCCCCGCCGGGGCGACGACGGCCGGTTGACCAAGGTCGGCAAGGGCCAGACCGGCCTGCTGATCAGCGGGATCTCCGACTCGCAGCCCTTCGACGGGTACACCGACGCCGAGGCCACGGAGAAGAAGATCGTCCGCGACGCCTTCAGCGACGGCGACGCCTGGTTCGTCTCCGGCGACCTCATGCTCGACCAGGGTCTCAAGCACGCGTCCTTCGTCGACCGTCTGGGCGACACCTTCCGCTGGAAGGGCGAGAACGTGGCCACCACCGAGGTCGAGGCCGCGGTCAGCTCCCTGCCCGAGGTGGACCAGGCCGTGGTCTACGGCGTGGCCGTCCCGGACGCCGACGGCAAGGCGGGAATGGCGGCGGTGCGTCTGCACGACAAGTCCGACTTCGACGGTGCGGCGATGGCGAAGCACCTGCGCGACTCGCTGCCCTCGTACGCGGTACCCCTGTTCGTCCGGCTGTCCAAGGAGCTCGAGCAGACCTCGACCTACAAGAGCCGCAAGAACGAATTACGTGATCAGGCGTTCGACACCTCGAAGTTCGATGACCCGCTCTACGTGTTGTCCAAGGAGAACGGGTACGTCCCGTTCTACGATGGCGCGGAGATCGACGTCGTCGCCGGCACCGTCTGAGTCCCCCCGCCCGACCCGGCCGGCGCCCCCCTACCAGGAGGTCCAGCCGCCGCATGCCCAGTAGTCGCATGCCCAGCCGCCGAACGTCGCGCCGCGCCCGGCCCGACCTGTCCCGCCGCTCGCTGTTGATCGGCCTCTCGGCCGGCCTGGGCGGGGCGGCGGGGTGGGCCCTGACGTCGATGATCGGAGCGGGTGACGACGACGAGGGGTCCGGTTCCGGCCAGGATGCGGACTCGGTGGGGCCGCGCCCGTACGTGCCGCCCGAGGGAGCCGTCCCGGTGACCGAGCCCCGCCGCCACTACTACGCCGATCCGGGCGACACCGACGGCCAGACGTTCGGCGACCTGTACCTACCCGACTCCGCGAACCCGGCGTTGCCGGTGGTGGTGCTGGTCCACGGCGGGGGGTGGAAGGACTCGCTCGGCCTGGCGTACATGGAGAACCATGCACGCGACCTGGCGTCCTTCGACGTGGCGGTGTGGAACGTCGAGTACCGGCGGGTGGACTCCGGCGGCGGCTGGCCCACCACCGTGGCGGACGTCTGCGATGCCGTCGACCACCTCGCCGAGGTCTCCGCGCAGCTCGACGGCCGGTTGGATCTACGCCGGGTGGTGGTGGCCGGGCACTCCTCCGGCGGTCATCTCGCGCTGTGGGTTGCGGGGCGGGCGCGGTTGCCGTCCTCGCTGCCCGGGTCCCGGCCGGTCGTGCCGGTCACCGGCGGCGTCTCCCTGGCCGGGGTGTCGGACCTGCTCATGGCCGAGCGCACCGGCGACCGGTACGTCCACAGGCTCCTCGGTGGCCGCCCGGACGAGCGCCGCCAGCGCTACGTCGACGCGTCCCCGGCCACGCATCTTCCCGCCGGGATTCCGGTGGTGTGCGTCCACGGCCGCGACGACAAGGTGGTCCTGCCCGAGCAGTCCGAGTCGTATGTCCGGGCGGCCCGCCGCGCCGGCGACCCGGCCCGGGTCTCGCTGGTCCCCGGCGGGCACGACCCGTGGGGCGACATCAGCGGCACCGTGTGGCACGACACCCGCGACACGCTGCTGGCCATGGCCCGCCGCAGCCCCAACCCGGCGGGCTAGCTCCAGCCGGTGTCCACGCGGATCCGTTCGAGCCGCCGGTAGGCGATCAGCCACTGGCCGTCCACCTTCCGGTACCGCTCGTGGTAGTGCCCCCAGCCGTGGAGCCGCCGTTCACGGCCGTCGACCGACCACCACAACCGGTCCTCCATCGCCCAGATGCCGGTGGCCGTGGGCTCACCGGTGGTCGGGTCCGGGCCCGTCAGCTCCAGCAGCGGCGTGTGCCCGTGGTGGACGCTCGTCACCGGGTTCGGACCGTCGAGGGTGTCGCGGATCGCGGCGGTGAGCGCCTCGCGCCCGCGCACCTCGGCCGCACCGCCGCTCGCCGCCCACGACTCGCTGACCACATCCTCGGTGTGGCACGGTCCGTAGGCGTCCCACTGTTTGGTGTCCATGACGTACAGGCGCCGGGCGAAGACCGCCCGGATCGCCTCGAGGTCCTCCACCGCGCTCCCGTCGTGCAGCCGGCTCATGTCGTGTAATCAGCGTTGATCGAGATGTACTCGCGGCTCAGATCGCAGCCGTAGACGGTGCAGGCCCCGTCGGCCACGCCGGCGCCGCTCTCCACACCCAGGTCGACGGCGATGGTGACCTCCTCGGCCCGCATGATCTCGGTGAGCCGCTCGAGTTCGGCCTCGCCCGGGAACGCCGGGTAGGTCTCGAGGTCGCCGAACACGATGCGGACCCGCTCGGGGTCGATGTCCGTGTCGTCGTGGCACTTGCCGATCGCCATGGCGACCCGTCCCCAGTTGGGGTCGGCGCCGTGGACGGCGGTCTTGACCAGCGGGGAATTGAGGATCGCCTTGGCCACCCGCTTGGCCTGGGCCCGGTCCCGCGCGCCCGTGACCTCGACCGTGAGGAGTTTGGTGGCGCCCTCCCCGTCGCGCGCGAGCTGGCGGGTCAGGTCGAGGCAGATCGCCTCGAACGCCTCACGCAGTTCGACCTCGCCGACAGGGTCGCCCGCGCCGCTGGCCAGGGCGATCGCGGTGTCCGAGGTCGAGGTGTCGGTGTCGACGGACAGGCAGTTGAAGGTCTCGTCCACCGCGGCCCTGAACGCGGAGTCCAGCACCCCCGGTTCCACCGCGGCATCGGTGAACAGCACCGCGATCATCGTGGCCATGTCCGGTTCGACCATTCCGACGCCCTTGGCGATGCCCACGATCTCGGCGGTGCCGCCCGTCGTCGTCGTCACCTCCACCCGCGCCGTCTTGGGATGGGTGTCCGTGGTCATCATCGCGGTCGCCAGCGCGACGGCGTCGGCGTCGAACGTCGCGCCCGCCAGGCCGTCGAGGTGCGTGCGCAGGAGGTCCATCGGGTACCGCCGGCCGATGACGCCGGTGGAGGCGATGAGCATCTCCTCCGGCGCCGCCCCCACGGCGGCGGCCGCGTGATCGAGCACCTCGCGCGCGTCGGCCATGCCCTGTTCGCCGGTGGCGACGTTGGCGTTCTTGGCCACGACCACCACGCCGCGCGCCCGACCGCTCGCAGCATTGGCGCGGCTGAGCACGACCGACGGTCCGGCGAAGAGGGACCGGGTGAACACTGCCGACGACGCCGGGGAGGGACCGTCGTTGACGACGACGAAGACGTCATCCCCGCGCTCACGCAGTCCCGCGGCACCCGAGTGGGCGCGAAAGCCCGGCGGGAGCGGAATCGTCTGGGCGGCGACGGTGGCGTTCGGCGGAGTCATGCCGACCATTCTCCCCCGCCGGGGTCTGCCCGCGGTATGTGACCGCCCGGGTCGGTCCGGGACGCCGGTTCCACCCCGAAGCATTTCAAGAATGTGACACCTCTAACAAGAGAAAGATGTGCGGTCCCGTGCTCTGCATAGATAAGAAAGTGTGCAGCCGGAACACCGGGCGAAAACCACCTCTCAATTAGTAATTCCGCGATCGCTGCGTAACGTCCTCCAGCGGATTCGGGATGTACATCGCGAGTCCGAAAGCAGGACTGCACCACGAGAGCGGCGCACCCTCGCGCCGCCCGCAGACGAAAGGATCATCACATGATCGAGCAGATCTTCACCGGCGTCCTCAACTTCTTCAACAGCCTGATCGGCACCGGCTCCACCGCCGCCGAGGGCTTCGTCAACACCGGCTCCGCCGCTGCCGAGGGTGTCTACGGCACCGTCACCGGCTCGCTCGGCAACGTCGTGGGCTCGCTCTGAGCTGAGTGACGCTGGACCCGCGAGGTCCTAGTCGCATTCAACGCCGACATTCTCTTTCGAGAATGTCGGCGTTGTGCATTTATCAGCCCATTCTTCTCCCGCCTTCCGGGCTTTTCCGGGAAAGCCCGGCACGCCTTTCGGCAATGAATGTGGCGCAGATCACATTAAACCGCGAGTGCCTGCCAACCAGCGAAAGTAAAGAGCATTCCCCGTGAATCGCCCGCGCGCGACACTGAACCGGGTGACTCCTGATGCAGCCGTACGTAGCGTCCGGAGGTGAGTTCCCGACAGGCCTCGTGCTCATCGAGGACTCCGCTAAACCGAGCGACGCACCAGGCGTCGCATCCCCCGACGAAAGGACCATCTCATGGGTTCCATCGAGACTTTCCTCCCCGGCCTCGCCACCGGCTCCGCCGCCGTTAACACCGGCTCGCAGGTCGTCGACGGCGGTGCCGACCTGGCCGCCAACGTCCTCGGCTTCTTCGCCGGCCTCGTCGGCACGGTCACCGACGCCCTCGGTTCCTGAGCCGACGCGCCTGACGGCGCCTCGCCCGGGCCCGGCTTCGGTCGGCCCGAGCGCAGAGTGAGACCGGCCCCCGCTACGGCGGGGGCCGGTCTCCGCATTCCCGCAACCCGTTCGGTCGCAACCCGTTCTGTCGCGGCCCGTTCCGTCCACACGCGCCGGTACCGTGGAGCCATGGAACTCGACCTGACCCGCCACGTCGCCGCCGACCCCGACACCGTGTGGGCCGTGCTCACCGACATCCCCGAGGCGCACCGCACGCTCAGTGGCGTGCTGGCGGTCGAGATCCTCACCTCCGGCCCGTACCAGCCCGGTCTGCGCTGGCGTGAGACGCGCAAGATGTTCGGCATGAAGGCGACCGAGGAGATGATGGTGCTGGCCGTCGAGCCGCCACACTCCACCACCATCGTCGCCGAGAGCGGCGGCACCGAGTACAAGACCGTCTTCACGATCACCCCGGACGCCGACGGCGGTTCGACCCTTCGGATGCGGTTCGGTGCACACACCGCTCACGCCCCCGCGGTCTCCCGGGTCGTGATGTCCGTGATGGGCCGGTTCGCCGAGAAGTCGACCCGCAGGACGATGGAGCAGGACCTGGCGGACATCGCCGCCGAGGCCGAGCGGCGGGCCGGGTGACCCGCACCCGGCCGGGCGCCGATCAGCCCCGCAGCGCCACCGCCCGGTCCCACAGGTCCGCGACGACCTCCGACGCCGGCCGATCGGCGTAGGCGTCGGCCGCCCGCCAGCGCGACCCCGCCCACAGCGGCGGCACCTCGGAGTCCCCGGCCTGCGCGGCGGCCTTGCGCATGGGCCCGGTGAGCAGGTGCAGATGCGGGTACGCCGGGGGCGCGGCCGCATCGAACTCTTCCACGAAACCGTTGACGAGCGCCCGGGCGTAGCGGCCGGTGTAGCAGCGGGTCGGCCGGGACTCTGTGAACCCGGGGTCGGCCAGCGCGCTCCTGTGCAGGTCGCTCGTGCCGGCCTCCGGGGTGCGCAGCAGGACGGTGCCCAGCTGCACACCGTCCGCCCCGGCGTCGAGCACGGCGACCACGTCCTCCGGCGTGCTGATCCCGCCGGCGGCGACGAACTGCGTCTCCGGCAGCGCCTCACGCACCGCCCGCACCAGCGCCACTGTGGTGATGCCGTCGGGCTCCTCCCCCACCGTCGTGGTGGAGCGGTGTCCTCCGGCCTCGGCGCTCTGCACCGACAGCCAGTCCGCCCCCGACTCGACCGCCCGGCGTGCGTCGGCGACCCCGGCCACCGTGACGACCACGGTCGACCCCGCCTCCTGCAGAGCCCGGACCACGCCGGGATCCGGGATCCCGAAGGTGAAGGAGACCACCGCGACCGGGTCGGCCACCAAGGCGGCGAGGCTGGCGTCCTGGTCGAAGTCGGTGAACTCCGGCTCCTCCGGGAGCGTGACCCCCAGCCGTCGTGCGACCGGCCCGATCGCCGCCGCGTACCCCGCCACCGCGTCCGGTCCACCCGCCGCCGACAGGGCGGCGTCGGAGTCGTCGCGGTCCACGAGGAAGACGTTCACCCCGAACGGCGCGTCCGTCAGCTCACGCACACGCGCGATCTCCGCGCGGAGGCCGGCGGCGTCGAGGTACCCCGAACCGATCATCGCGAGCCCGCCCGCCTCGCCGACCGCGGCGATGAGTTCCGGCGTTGTGGGTCCGCCCGCCATCGGCGCACCGATCACGGGACGCCGCAGGTGGGACGGCAGGAGACGGGGCCGGACGTGGCGGGTGTCGTCGTGGGTCATGCCCCCGACGATACGCCCGGCGGTACCGCCCGGCGGTACCGCCCGGCGTCGGGTCACCGCATAGACCGCGCCGCCGACGACGAAGACGACGACGCCCCCGATCACCGACTGCCAGGGCAGACTCCCGGCGACCACCACGCACCCGATCGCACCCAGCACCGGCACCCAGGCCGGCAGTCGCCGGCGTCGCCGATCGAGGCGCAGTGCGGCGGTGTTCGCCACGAGGTAGTAGATCAGCACCGCGAAGGAGGAGAACCCGATCGCCTGACGGACGTCCGCGACCAGCACGATCGCGGCCACCAGCACGCCCACGCAGAGCTCGGCGACGTACGGCGTTCGCGTGATGGGATGCACGGCCGCGAGCGGCGCGGGCAGGTGCCGGTCGCGCGCCATCGCCATCGCCGTTCGGGACACGCCGAGCACCCCACCGAGCAACGCCCCCAGGGCCGCGATCCCGGCGGCGATTCGGACCACCGACGCGAGCACCGCGCCACCGCCTGACTCGCCACCGTCTCCTGCGCCACCGCCTGCCGCGCCGCCGACCTGAGCGGCCGCGTCGAGCACCGGCGCGGCGCTCGCGGCCACTCCCCCCACCCCGAGCACGTGCACCGTGGCGGCCAACACCGCCGCGTAGACCCCGATGACCACGGTGATCGCCACGACGACCGCGCGGGGGATCGTGCGGGCGGGCTCACGCACCTCCTCGGAGAGGGTGGCGATGCGGGCGTATCCGGCGAAGGCGAAGAAGCAGAACCCCGCGCCCCCGAGGACCCCGAGGACCCGGGCGGGCCACGCCTCACCGTCGACGGCGGGCGGTGGCGCCACCGGGCCGGCACTCGCGGGCCCCGTGACCCACGCCATCGCGACGAACACCGCCAGAACCGCCAGCACGATTCCGACCAGCACCTTCGACGCGGCGGCCGTGCGCTGCACGCCGAGCACCGACAGGATCGTCAGCGCGAGCACCGCCGCGGCCGCGACGAGGTCGGCGTGCCCGGGCCAGGTGTACAGGCCGACGGTGAGGGCCATCGCCGCGCAGGATGCGGTCTTGCCCACCACGAAACCCCATCCGGCGAGGAACCCCGGCAGCGGCCCGAGGTGTTCGCGCCCGTAGACGTACGTCCCTCCCGCCGAGGGGAACTGCGCCGCCAGCCGGGCCGACGACAACGCGTTGCACACGGCCACCACCGCGGCCACCGCGAGCGAGACCCACACCAGCGAGCCGGCGCGGGCCGCGGCGGGCGCGAACGCCACGAACACCCCGGCCCCCACCATCGCGCCGAGTCCCACGACGACGGCATCGGACAGGCCCAGTCTGCGCTCCAGAGTCGACGTCACCGTGTCACCATCACAAACCCGGGTGGACGGCAGATGAACGTGGCACCCGGCCCCCGCTCGAATTCGGCTCACCCGCCGGTCCGGATACATTGGGGGTCGTGTCCCTCACCCGCCGGCTCCGCGTGACGGCTGCCGTCCTCATCACCGGACTGGCGATGAGCGGGTGCGCGGACGACGAACCCGTGGACCCGGCCCCCGTCAGCGCTGCGGCCACCCCGGCAGCGACAGCGGCTGGCGCTGCGCCGCCCGCGCCACCGGCGCCGCCACCTGCACCGCCGTGCGAGTCGCCCCTGGATTCACTGAGCCAGCGGGAGCGGATCGCGCAACTGTTTACCGTCGGCGTGAGTTCGATGGCAGACGCCCGGCAGGCGGTCGAGCAACACAAGATCGGGGGGATCTTCCTCGGTGGCGGCGTCGTCGGCGAGGTGGTCTCGGGCGACGCGCTCGCCCGTCTCCAGCAGGACTCTCCCCTCCCGCTGCTGGTCGCGATCGACGAGGAGGGCGGCCGCGTGTCCCGCATCGCCCCCTACGCCGGCCCGCTGCCGTCCGCCCGGGTCATGGCGGCCACCATGAGTCCGGAGCAGGTCCGGTCGGCGGCCCGCGCGCGCGGCGAGTTCCTGCGCGGGATGGGCGTGACCGTCGACTTCGCCCCCTCGGTCGACGTGTCCGCGCAACCGGACGGCGCCGTGATCGGGGACCGCTCCTTCTCCCCCGATCCGGCCCGCGTGGTGCGCTATGCCCGCGCGTTCGCGACCGGACTGCAGGACGCCGGTGTGGCCCCGGTCTTCAAGCACTTCCCCGGCCACGGCCGCTCCTCCGGCGACAGCCACAACCAGTCGGTGACCGTGCCACCCCTGGACCAGCTCGTGCCCCACGACCTGCACCCGTTCGCCGAACTCGCCGGGACCCCCGGCGCCGGCATCATGCTGGGCCACCAGCAGGTGCCCGGACTGACCGGGGTGGACCGTCCGGCCTCGCTCTCACCGGCGGCGTACCGACTCCTGCGGGAGGGCCAAGGTTACGGGGCGCAACAGTTCGACGGACCGATCTTCACCGACGACCTGTCCGGCATGCGCGCGGTCACCGACGCCTTCCCGCTGCCCCGGGCGGTCGCCGAGTCGCTCATCGCCGGCGCGGACTCCCCGCTGTGGATCACCACGGCCGGGATCGGCGAGGCCTTGGACGCCGTCGAACAGGCCCTGGCCAATGGCGCCCTGAGCAGACAGGCCCTCGACCGCTCCCTGATGCGCATGGCGGCACTGCGCGGGATCCCCGGCTGCGTGGGCGGCCCCGCCACCGGGCAGGTCGAGGGCGCCGCCGCACTGTCCGCACCGATCCCCGACCTCGCCCCCCGCGCCGGACTGCCCGCACTGCCGGGGCCACCCGGCTGACCGGTCAGCCCGCGCCCTCCGGAGTCGCCGCGCCCCCGGTCCACACGCCCGAGGATCCGCGACGGTGCGAATCCACCAGGTGGGTGTCGACCACCCCGATCGCCTCCATCAGCGCGAAGACGGTCACCGGTCCCACGAAGCTGAAACCCCGTCGTTTGAGCTCCTTCGCGAGCGCCTCCGACTCCGGCGAGCGGCTGGGTACCTCGTCCGCGGTCCGCGGCTGCGGGGTGGTCTCCGGCCGGTACGACCAGATCAGCTCCCCGAGCCCGCCCTCGGACCGCAGGGCTACCACTGCACGCGCGTTGGCGATGGCGGCGTCGATCTTCCGGCGGTTGCGCACGATCCGCTCGTCGGACATGAGCCGGGCCACGTCGTCCTCGGTGAAGGCGGCGACAGCGTCCGGGGAGAACCCCGCGAACGCCTCCCGGAAGGCCGGGCGCTTGCGCAGGATCGTCACCCAGCTGAGCCCGGACTGGAATCCCTCGAGGACCAGCCGCTCGAACAGGCCGGCCTCGTCGCGGACGGGCACGCCCCACTCGGTGTCGTAGTACTCCCGCAGCAGGGGGTCCCGCGCCGCCCAGGGAGGTCGCCTCAGTCCGTCCTCGCAGAGCACCGTGCCGGCGGCGGAGGCGTGGTTCTGGGTCTGGTTCTGGGTCTGGATCTGTGTCTGGGGCTGGGTCTGCATGGGGTCTCCCGGGTTCATCGGACCACCCGTGTGGCGGTCGCCCGCCACCCTAGGACCGCGCTACGACAGCACGCCCGTGAGCTGGACGATCCGCACCAGAGCCAGGACCAGCAGCGCCACACCCACCACGAGGGTGAGCACGCGCCCGGCCACGCGGCCGTACGACAGGAACCGGTCGATCCGGCGGGTGGCCGCGGTGATCCCGCCCGACCGGACCCGCGCCAGGGCGACGATCAACCCGGCACTGGGCAGGATCGCGATGATCGCGAAGTACAGGATCTGCAGCAGCTTGGACCACCACGGGGTCTCGGCGAAGGAGATGAGCACCATCCCCGCGGCGAACGGCGCCGACGTCCCGGACTGGATGACGCCCAGGGCGACACCCGTGGCCATGATCCCGAACTTCTGCAGGATGTTCTGCGTCAGCGGCGCCTCGACGCTCTCCTCCTTGGCCTCGGCGGGCTGCCGCAACCCCATGACCGTGATGACGAGGCCGACCACGCCGAGCGCGACCATCGCCCACAGGTTGTAGAACAGGCTGCGGACGAACTCCTGGTTGTTGCCGATCACCCACACCGAGATCAGCGAGAGCAACACGATGCCGCAGAACGCGCCGCCGGTGAACCGTGCGGCCCGCGGCGCGAACGCGACCCCGCGTCCGGCAGAGGTCAGCCACAGGCCCGCGATGACGGCGAAGGCCAGGAGGTTGAGCGAATCGATCGCCGCGAAACCCAGCAGGCTGAGGTAGTACTGCACCGGACAACCCTACCGACGTCGGCCCGGCCGGAAGTCTCGGAGGCCGTCGGGATCAGCGTCGTCGTCGCGGTCGCGGCCCTCGTTGTCGTCCCGTTCGCCGTCGTCCCGCTCGCCGTCGTCCCGCTCGCCGGCAGAGCTCCCCTCCCGGCGCGGGCGGCCGAACACCGACCGCTCGCGGCGCCGCAGCACGTCGAGGTCCCGCACGGTCCAGCTCCGCACCGGTGCCGGGACACGCCACTGTCGCCACCACGCGACCATGCGGAACGCGAACACGAGGAAGGACAACACGGTCGCGGCGATCGGCCCCCAGGTGTCGGTGGCCACGGCGAGGGCCGTCAGGGCGGCACCGGTCGCCGCCGGGATGACATACAGGTTGGAGCCGCTGAACACCGCGGGGATCTCGTTGGCGACCACGTCCCGCAGCAACCCGCCGCCCACCGCCGTGACCACCCCGAGCAGCAGCGCCGACGCGACCGGCATCCCGTGATCCAGCGCCCGCGCGGTGCCGAAGGTGCAGAACAGCCCTAGGCCCGCGGCGTCGAACGCGACGATCAGGGTCTGCACGCGGTGGATGAGCGAACCGAGCAGGTACACGACCGCCGCCGCGACCACGGGCGCGACCAGGTAGATCGGCTCCGACAGCGCGAGCGGGGTGACCCCCAGCAGGACGTCACGGATGATGCCGCCACCGAGACCGGCGAGAAGCCCCAGCACGAGGCCACCGGTGATGTCGATGTCCTTCCGCGCCGCCAGCAGGTTCCCGGACAGGGCGAAGAAGAACACACCCATCAGGTCGAACCACAGGACCAGCGGCGAGGACTCCACGGCGGGGCCTAGACCACCGCGTCGGCCGCGTCCGACGCATCCGTGGTGGAACGCGCGTGATGACGGTTGCGCACCGCCCGGAACGTCCAGAGCTTGTTGACGATGAAGTTGATCGGCATCGTGATGAGGATCGTCAGCAGCTGACTCCAGTACTCACGGGAGTTGATCCCGGCGTCCTCGTGGAACAGCGGCTCCGGTAGGTAGAACGGGCTGGTGGGGTTGGTGAACGCGAGCTTGATGAAGATACCCGCGGCCGCCGCCACCGACCCCACCACGAGGAACGGCCAGAACTCCTGCCAGGGCGGCGCCTTGTGCCCCTTGCCGAACGTCCAGTGCCGGTTGAGCAGGAAGTTGTAGACGTTCGCCACGAGGAAGGCCACGATCCACACCAGCGTGGTGAACCGGAAGTTGAACTCCGTCCCCCCGAGCGGGAAGAGGATGTCCTGGGCGTTCTGTGTCCCGCCGTTGGCCTTGTTCATCAGGACCGTGACGATCATGTTCACGACCATGCCGGAGCCACCCACGATCCCGAACATGAGGAACTGTCGGGCGCCACGACGGTAGCGGCCGGGTTCGGGGAGGGCTGGGGTCACAGGCGATGAGTGTAGGCGTTCACCGCCCTCTCAGGCCGCGCCGTGTCCTTCCGCGATGCGTTCCGCCGGGTCCTCGATGGGCCCGGGTGCGGTGCCGTCGCCGAACGGTCGACCGCCCAGTTCCTCGCGGTGGTGCGGGGTGAGCAGACCGGACAGGTCCGGCCCCTTGGGGACCACACCGGTGGGGTTCACGTCCCGGTGGACGTCGTAGTAGTGCTCCTTGATCTGCGGGAAGTCGCAGGTGTCACCGAAACCGGGGGTCTGGAACAGGTCCCGCAGGTAGCCCCACAGCGCGGGCATCTCGGAGATCTTGTTGCGGTTGGCCTTGAAGTGGCCGTGGTAGACCGCGTCGAAGCGGACCAGTGTGGTGAACAACCGGATGTCCGCGACGGTGATCGTGTCGCCGACGAGGTAACGGCGCGTGGACAGCCGCTCCTCGAGCCGGTCCAGCGATTCCCACAGCTCGTCGTACGCCTGCTCGTAGGCGTCCTGGTCCGCCGCGAATCCGCAGCGGTACACGCCGTTGTTCACGGTGGGGTAGATCCACGAGTCCAGCTCGTCGATCTCGTCCCGGTGCTCGGCCGGGTACAGGTCCGGGGCACCCTCGCGGTGGAAGGCCGTCCACTCGGAGAGGAGATCGAAGTTGAGCTTCTGATAGGCGTTGGTCACCACCGACTTCGTGGGCAGATCGACCAGCGCGGGGACCGTGATGCCGCGCGGGTAATCGGGGATCCGGTTGAAGTAGGCCTCCTGCAGGCGGTGCAGGCCGGTCTCCGGGTCGCGCTCGTCCGGGTCGAGGTCAAAGACCCAGGAGTTGACATCGTGCGTGGGGCCCGCGAGACCCATCGAGATGACGCCCTCGAGTCCCATGAGTCGGCGCACGATGATGGTGCGACTGGCCCACGGGCAGGCGCGGGCGGCCATGAGTCGATACCGGCCGGGCTCCACCGGCCACCGCATCTCGCCCACCCTGTCCCCCACAGGTTCCGACCCGGCCGGTACGTCCGCCACCACGCGATCGTTGATGTAGGTGGCGTCGCGGACGAACTCGCCGTCGGTCGAGGCGTTCCTGGCGGGCGTGAAGTCGGTGTCGGCAGCCATGAGGGCCTCCAGAGGTCGGCGTGAGGTCATTGATGCATCACCAACATACCGGGTGGAATGTGGCCAGGCCAGCCCTCCTCCCCACAGGGGGTGTGCGACGCTGGGCACCATGGACTCCGCGCACGTCGACGACGTCCCCGCCCGCTACTCCGACTTCGCCGAGTTCGAGGTCCGCGGACGCACCCCGGTGTACCTCTCCTGGGCCCGGGGCATCGCGGACGACCCCGCCACCAGCGACCTCATCGCCTCTCTGCCCCGGATCAAGCGTCAGCCGGCACTGTTCTTCGCCGCCGCCCGTCACGCCGGCGCGCCCGAGACCGAGGACTACCCGGCCTTCCGCGACTTCGTCCACGATCACTGGCCGGAGATCGAGCAGATCGTCCTCAGCCACTCCACCCAGACCAACGAGGCCAAGCGCTGCGCGGTGCTCCTGCCGTTCCTGTCCCTGCTGCCCGGACCGCTCTCGCTGGTGGAGATGGGCGCGTCGGCCGGCCTGTGCCTGTACCCGGACCGCTACGCCTACCGGTACACGCTCGACGGCGGCGCCACCCGCGAGCTGACGCCCGCAACCGTCGCCTCTCCCGCGGCGCCCCCGGTCCTGGACTGCGACCTGCGCGACGGCGTCCCGCTGCCCCGCGCATTGCCGGAGGTCGTCCACCGGGGCGGCGTCGACCTCTCCCCCATCGATCCAGCCGACCCGGATTCCCGCGACTGGCTACGCAGCCTGGTCTGGCCCGGACAGCAGGCCGAGCGCGTGCCCCGCCTGGACGCCGCGCTCGACATCGCGGCCGCCGACCCGCCGCAGATCATCGCCGGCGACCTGGTCGAGGAGCTGGAGGCCTCCGTCGCCGCGTGTCCCGCGGGATCGACACCGGTGGTGTTCCACACCGCGGTGCTCGGCTACCTCGAGCCGCCGGCCCGCGCCGAGTTCGTCCGCCGGGTCACCGAGCTGGACTGTGTGTGGATCTCGGTCGAGGGTGTGACCCTCCTGCCCGACGTCGCCGAGCAGGTCCCGGAGTCGCTCCGTCGACACAAGGGCATCTTCGTCGTCGCCGTCAACGGTCGCCCCCTGGCCACGGCGCACGGTCACGGTGACTGGGTCCGCGCGCTCGACATGCCCTGACGCGCGCCCCCCACGCGCGCCCCGCTCAGCCGAACGGCCACCCGCGCCGCATCGGCACGTCCGTTCCGGCCCCACTCGCGTCGGGCTCGATGAGGTACTCCGTGCCGAAGGCCGCGGCGTAGATGTCCGGCGGGAACGCCAGCATCATGCCGATGTCGCTGGTCTGACTAGCGTGGCACTGCATCGCGCGACGCTTGAGGTCGATCACGTCCGCCGGCAGGTCGATCGCCCACGCGATCTCCGATTCCGCGACCCCGATGGGTTGTCCGTCGTCGCCGATGAGGATCGCCTGCCGGATCCGATCCGCGTCGAGGTCCATCCCGCCGGCCGCGAGAGCCTGCATGAACTCGGCGGCGGCGGGGCTGTCGAGCATCTCCAATTGGGCGTCGCGGTTGGTCGTGGCCTCCAGCAGCCGCGGACGCCGCGCGGCCAGCTCCACCGCGCGGCGGGCGATCCGGTGCACCGCGATGTGGTCGGGGTGCCCGTAGTTGCCGTGGTGGTCGTAGCCCACCAGCACGTCGGCGTGCTCGCGGTCGAGGATCCGCGCCACCCGCGCGGAGGCCTCGTCGACGTCGGCGCTGTGGAGGCTCAGCGGGTGGTCGTTCTGCTCCCACCCGGTCATCCCCGAATCCCGGTACCCCAGCCAGTCGATCCGGGCCACGCCCAGCACCGCCGCCGCCGCACGGGCCTCCCCCCGCCGGTGCTCGACCAGGTCGCCGTCGGGTCCGACGCGCTCGGGCCGCTCGCCGTGATCGCCGTCGGTGGCGAACACCGTCACCACCCGGTGCCCGGCGCGGGAGGCGAGCGCCATCATCCCCGCGGTCTGGGACGTCTCGTCGTCGGGATGGGCGTGGAGGAACACGATGGTCGACACCCGGACATTCTGCCCTGCCCGACCGCCCGGCGCGGGGGGTCAGCTCAGGCGCGGGCGGCGGGGTGGACGGCGAGCCAGCGGTCGAACGCCTCGGCGCTGGTGAGCTCGGGCGAGTAGCCGAAGACCTCACGGAGCCGGCTGTTGTCGAGCACCGGCTCGGGGACCGCAAGGGTGCGCTTGCCGAGCGGCGCAGCGATCTGGTCGATGGTGAGCGTTCCCGTGCCGGCGACGTTGTAGACACCGGCCGGCCCGTCGCCCACGGCGCGCACGATGATCGCCACCAGGTCGGTGTCCCAGATGAAGACGAACGGCGAGTCCGACCCCCGGACGGCGAGCAACGGTGGAACAGGGCGGTGATCTGGTTGTCCACGGTGTCGCCGAGGATCGTGCCGATGCGCAACACGACCTGGTCGAGATGGGGGTGCTCGCGGCGGGCGTCGGCCAGCATGTGCTCGACGAGCGCCTTGTGGTGGCTGTAGGCGAACGCGCTGGTGCCGCGGACGGCGTGGTCCTCGGTGATCGACACCGACAGCGCCACGTCGCCGCGCGCCCGGTGGGTGAGGATGTTGGAGACGTTGCCGGGCGGGCAGCACGCCACGAGGATCATGCCGAGCGCGACCGACCCCTGCACGCCGAGCAGCAGCGTCAGCAGGAACGTCAGCGCGGGCAGCAGCGCGAACTGTGCGGCCACGGCCACCGCGAACGCCCTGGGCTTGCGCAGCGCCAGCCGGAAGTCGGAGAGCCGGGTGTCCATGGCGATGCCGAACAGGATCAGCCCCAGGACGATCTTCAGCGTGGTGAGGGACCCGGAGTCGAACGCGATCCGGATGTCGTCGACGTTCACGAGCCGGCCCCCTGTGTCTGCGCGGCCTCCGAACCCGCCGCTTCCATGCGCGCGACCAGCCCGGTCACGGCGCCGCGGTAGGCGCTCTTGTTGACGTAGTAGGCCATCCGGTCCAGCCCGAGGTAGTGGTAGCCCCCCGTGAGGTCCGGGCGGGGACCGCGCCGGGAGGAGTCGACGACGGCGAGGGCCGCACGCCCGGCCGGTGAGTCGTCACGGCGTGCCGCGAGATAGCGGGCGACGAGGTCGGCCTGTTCGTAGCGGCCCTGCCAGCCGATGCCGGAGGCCTCGAGCATGCCGAGTACGGCGAGGTCGTCGCGGGCCGACGGGAAGATGTTGAGGTGCAGGTCCGGCGCGGCGGCGCTCTCGGCCCAGTCGAGGTGTCGCCGGTCGATGAACGGGTAGTCCAGCACGTAGCCGGTGGCGAGCATGACGAGGTCGTACTCACCAGAAGTCCCGTCGACGAACCGCACGGTTCGCCCGTCGAACCGGTCGATGTCCGCGCGGACCCCGATGTCGCCGTGCCCCACGTGCTGCAGGATCAACGAGTTCACCACGGGGTGGGACTCGTAGATCTTGTGGTCGGGCTCCGGGAAACCGAACCGGGTCGGGTCGCCGGTGAAGGCCTTGAGTACGCGTGAGTCGATGAACTGCTTGATCCGCGGGGGCAGGGGGCGGCCGCCGGACCCGAGGGTGTCGGCGGGTCGGCCGAAGAGGTACTTGGGCACGAAGTGGTAGCCGCGCCGCACGCTGATGTCGACCGACGCGGCGTGGTGGACGGCGTCGACCGCGATGTCGCAGCCGCTGTTGCCGCCGCCCACCACGAGGACCCGCTTCCCGGCCAGCTCCCGCGGGTACTTGTAGCGGCTGGTGTGGCGGACCTCGCCACTGAACCGGCCCGCGAACTCCGGGATCTTGGGCTCGGAGAGGGTGCCGTTCGCGATCACCAGCGCCGAGAACTCCCCGGCGTCAGCCTCGGGCCCGGGGCCCACCTCGTCGTCGTCGTTCCCACCCACCGCGCGCACGGTGAGTCGCCACCCGGAGTCGCGCTCGTCACTCACCGGTTCCGCGCGGATCACCTCGGTGCCGAAGCGGAACCGTTCGCGTAGGCCGAAGTGGTCGGCGAAGTCGCGGAAGTAGGCCAGCAACCGGCGGTGGTCCGGGTAGTCGGGGGTGTCGGCCGGCATGGGGAACTCGGCGAACTCCGTGGTGCGGGCGGAGGAGATGAGGTGGGCCGACGCGTAGACCGTGCTGCGCGGGGAATCGATGTTCCACAGTCCGCCGACGTCTCCGGCGAGGTCGAAGCCCACCCAGGCGACGCCCTGACGGTCGAGGTTGCGGGCTGCGGCCAGGCCGGAGGGGCCGGCCCCGATGATCGCGACTGGACGGGTGTCAAAGAGGGGCACGGGTACAGATACTGCCCCAGAACGCGAGAATCCCCGGCCGGTTTCGTCCGCACTGGACGAAATCGACCGGGGAGGGCTCGGGGCGCGCCCCCGAACTGGCCGGAGCGGGCCGGGGTCTACTTCTCGCGAACGACCGAGCCGTCGTCCTGCAGACGCAGGAGCGGGTAGATGCCGTTCTCGTCGTGGTTCTCGTCGCCGACGACCGGGGGGTTGAAGACGCAGAGCATCTGCATCTCCTCCTCCACGATGACCTGATGCTTCTCGTTGCCGTCGAGCAGGTACATGGAGCCCGCCTCGAGCGGGTACTCCTTGTCGTTGGTCAGGTCACGCAGGGTGCCCTTGCCACGGGTCAGCCAGACGGCCTCGATGTGGTTGGCGTAGTGGAAGTCGTTGGTCGTGCCGGCGGCGATGGTGGTCTCGTGGAACGAGAACCCGACGCGGTCGTCGGCCAGGACGATGCGCTTGGACTCCCAGTTGCCGTTGTTGCCCTTGATGTGGCGGTCGGTGTCGGTGATCTCTGCGGTGGTACGAACGATCATGCGGGGCCTCCTCGGCGAGGTCGTGGGTCGAGGGTGTGTGGTCTGGGCGCTCAGAGGTACTGCTGGGCGAGGACGTGGTCGACGGCCTCGTAGCAGATCTCGATGCCGCGATCGCGCTCGTCGTCGGTCAGGGTGAGCGGGGCGAGGAACTTGACGACCTCGTCGCTCGGGCCGGCGGTCTCGACCAGCATCTTCTTGTCGAAGCACCGGGCCATGACCTCTCCGGCCAGCTCCGGCTTCTCGAGGAAGGCGATACCGAACGCCATGCCGCGGCCGCGGAGTTCGAGCTTGCCCTCGTACTTGTAGACCAGCGGGGAGAAGCGCTCGCGCAGGATGCGGCCGTTCTCCAGCGTGCGGTTCTGCAGCTTGTCGTCGGACCAGTACTTGCGCAGCGCCACGTCGGCGGTGATGAACGCCATGTTGTTGCCGCGGAAGGTGCCGTTGTGCTCGCCCGGGGTCCACTCGTCGAGTTCGCGGTTGAACAGGGTGATCGCCAGCGGCAGGCCGTAGCCACCGATCGACTTGGACAGGCAGACGATGTCCGGCTTGATGCCCGCGAACTCGAACGAGAAGAACTCGCCGGTGCGACCGCAGCCCATCTGGACGTCGTCGACGATCAGCAGGATCTCGTGGCGCTTGCACAGCTCGTCGAGGGCCTTCAGCCACTCGGCGCGCGCCGCGTTGATGCCGCCCTCACCCTGGACGCACTCGACGATCACGGCCGCCGGGCGGTTCATGCCCGAGCCGGAGTCGACGAGGACGCGCTCCATCCACTGGAAGTCCTCGGTGACGCCACCGAAGTAGTTGTCGTAAGGCATCGGCGTGGCGTGGACCAGCGGGATACCGGCACCAGCGCGCTTCATCGAGTTGCCCGTGACGGACAGCGACCCGAGGGTCATGCCGTGGAACGAGTTGGTGAAGTTGATGATGGCCTCGCGGCCGGTGACCTTGCGGGCCAGCTTGAGCGCCGACTCGACGGCGTTGGTGCCGGTCGGCCCGGGGAACATCACCTTGTAGTCCAGCCCGCGCGGCTCGAGGATCTTCGAGGAGAAGGTCTCCAGGAACGCGCGCTTGGCGACGGTGTACTTGTCGAGCGAGTGGGTGACACCGTCACGCTGGATGTACTCCAACAGCGCGCTCTTCATGTCGTCGTCGTTGTGGCCGTAGTTCAGTGCGCCGGCACCGCCGAAGAAGTCGAGGTAGTCGTCTCCGTCGACGGTCGTGAGCGTGGTGCCCTTGGCGGTGTCGAATACCACCGGCCAGTTGCGCGAGTAGCTACGGACCTCCGACTCGCGGTCGGAGAAGATGTCCGTATTGGTGCTGGTGTCGTGCGTGGACTCGGTCATGGTCTTCAGATCACTCCATTTGTGAAGATGCGGGCGACGGTGGCGGGCCGGGCGGCCCGCGCGCCCTCGTCTAGGAAATCGTGTACAGGTCTTCTTGCTCGTGACCTTCGCCGAGGAGTTCGGAGCTCAGGTAGTCCTCGTCGGACAGGGTCATCCCGCGGTCTCGCGCGACGGCACCGAAGGTGCGCTGTGACGCCTCGTTGTCCGGGCTGATGGTGGTGCGCAGGCGCACCACGCCGCGCTCGGCCAGCCGGTCCATGAGGTGATGCAGCAATCGCGCCGCCAGTCCCTTGCCGCGCTGGTCGGCGTCGACGCCGACCTGCCACACGAAGATCGTGTCCGGCTCCGAGGGGCGGATGAATCCGGTGACGAATCCGACGACCCGGCCCTCGACCTCCACCACCACGGAGCTCTCCGAGAACTCCGCCCCCCACAGCACGTAGGCATAGGAGGAGTTGAGGTCGAGAACGCCGCTGTCTCGGGCGATCTCCCACATGCGGGTTCCGTCTGCCGCGGTGGGCACGCGGAACAGCGCGTCGGACGAATCAGGGTTACGGGGTACTACTCGTTCTCCTGGGTTCATAGTCGATGTCCACCGTAGTGACGTCCCCACGTTGTTGCATCACCCTTGCCCAATTCGTTACCTGAAAACACGATGAGTGTGCAGGTGGCCGCCGGGGAGTGAGGTCGGTCACGCGGCAGTCTCCGACAACGGTTCCGGCGACGGCCCTGCGGTGAGAGAATTAGGACATGGACGCCAACCCGATCACCGAATTCGACGAGGCGCGAAGTCTGCAGCTTCTGGGCACGGTCTCCCTGGGACGCCTGGTCACCGTCTCCGAGGGCCGTGCCGACATCTTCCCCGTCAACTACGCGCTCTCCCCGGAGGGCAAGCTCTTCTTCCGCACCGCGGAGGGCTCCAAGCTCGCCGGGATCACGGTCCATCCGGATGTCGTGTTCCAAGTCGACCACATCGAGGGCGACGACGCCTGGTCGATCGTCGTCCGCGGGACGGCGCGACGGCTCGACAGCTTCGCGGAGATCAACCGCGCGGAGGAACTTGGGCTCAAACCCTGGATCCCGACCCTGAAGTACAACTTCGTCGAGATCACGCCCGAGAAGATCTCCGGCCGCGGGTTCACCTTCGGCGAGGAGCCGGAGCGCTACACCGGTTACTGAGCCACGCCTCACTGGCCTGCGCCCACCTAGCCACCTAGCCACCTAGAACGGTGGTGGGTCGATGAGTTCGTCGAGGCGTTCGTGGAGTAGGGCGCGGATGCCTTTTTCGATGTCGCTGTGGTGGGGTTTGTTGCGGGCCCACCAGCGGCTGGCGCTCTCGGGGGTGGCTTTCCCGGGCGTGGTGTCGGTGGCCGCGCCGGTGCTGGCGCTGGCGGCGTCCGTGCCTGTGCCGTTCCCGGTGGCCGAGGCGGTACCGGTGCCGGGGGCGGGTGGGGCGGGGTCGTAGGTGCGGGCGCGTTCGGCCTTGCGGCGTTCAGCATTGCGGCGTTCGGTGCGGTGGCGGGCGGCGCGGCGCGACCAGAACGTCGGCTCCGCGTCGGCCTTCTCGTCGCCGGTGGGGGCGGGGCTGCGGCGTTGTTGCCGGGTCCACGCCTCGGTCTCGGCGCGGGCCTGTTCGCGCCGGTACTCGGCCAGTGGGCCGGAGGGTCGGGTGAGCATGGTGGTGCCGTCCGGGGTGCGCACCAGCAGGGTGCCGTCGGGCTGCAGTTCGTAGATCCAGTCGGAGAAAGTCTTGAACCGGTGATGACGCCGGCACATCGCCGCGAGGTTGGCCTCGATGGTGTGCCCGCCCCGTTGGGGGTCGGCGTGATCGAACGGCACCACATGGTCCAGATCACAGGCCTCGGCCGGGATCGCACAGCCGGGGTGGCGGCAGGTGCCATCCCTTAGCCGGATCCGGCGGGCCAACTGGGCGCCGGGCCGGTACTGCAGGGCGGCCCGGGCGTCATCGGCGGCCCCGATGCGCGGGTCGATGGGCTCGAAGGTGGCCCCGTCGCTGGTGGCGAGCATGTCGAGCAGGGCCTGCAGCGCGGCCTGGCCGGTGCGGGCGAACTCCACCCGGGCGCCGCCCTCGTCGCGGGCGTCGTTGCCGGTGGCGATGACGGTGACCTTCGGCCGCAACGCCACCCCGGCACCAGGCGCGCCCGACCGGCCGGAGCGGGCAGAGGTGCCAGCAAGGCCGGCATCGCCGCACACCAGGGACATCAGGGCGTCGGCGCGCCGCTCGGCGATCGAGTAGTCCTCGACCTCGCCAGCGGCCGCGCGATCGCCCGCGTTGGCGGTGTCGGCGTTGGCGGTGTCGGCGTCGGTGTTGGCGGCGGCTTGGGCGTCGGCGTACTTGTGGTCTTTCACGCGCTGGTCGAGGGCCTCGGCCAGGACGGCGGCTTCCTCGGTGGCCAGGATCGCCGAGACGCTGGACATGCCGTCGACGCCCTTGTGGAACCGCACCCCGCGGGTGCGGGCCGCTTCCTGACGGCGCAGGCGGATCCCGTTCGAGTCGTAGCGGGCGATGATCGCATCGACGTTGCCGCGGATGGCTTTCTCGCCCATGCGCACCCCGCCCTCGATCGCGGCGAGGTACTCCTCGACGACCCGCCGCTGCACCGCCTCGAGCACATCGACGTGGACGGTGGCCATCTGCGAGGCCAGGATATTCGCGGCCTGCAGATCCAGCCGCCCCTGCGCCATCGCGGACAGGATCGCCGGATACCGCAGGTGCAGATCGAGGGCGAAGGTGATCATCCGCTCGGCCCGGCCCGTCGAGATCGCCATCGCCGACACCACGTACCCGGCCGCGACATCGATCGGATCGAGCACCGCATGCCCGGGCCGACACTCACCGCCGCCCGCACCGGACTCTTCCCGGCGCTGGCATTCGACAAACAGTTCGTAACAGGCCACGAACCGGCGCGCCGCCGCGCGATTCTCGCCCATCCACCCCTCCCGCGCCGCCGCCCGCAACCCCGACAGCGACACGGGCGCCGCGGAACCGGAGCCGCCACCAAACGAGGGCGAGCCACCGGACGGGGATGGGGACGGGCCACCGGCCGCGGTGTCTGCGTTTCCGCCCATGTGCCCCACCCCCTGACCGTCTGGTTGGTATCGAATCTGTGTTCTACGATACGCACACGCATTCGAACAGGCAAGGGTTTTTTCCGCTGCTGGCCTACCTATTGATTTGCAATCACCGATCGCCCATTTCAGCGAAATGTATGATCCACTCTTCTTGATTGCTTGGGGTGGATGCCCCGTAGACCCAAACTCGGAGGCGTTCCATGACCAAGACCATCACCTGTGCCGGAGCCGTGGCCGCCGTGCTCCTCGTCTTCTCTACGGGGGCCGCCGCCGCCCAGACTTCGGAAGCCACCGGCTCCGACTCCCTCCCGGGGGCATCGGAGACCGAGGGGGGCTATCTCGGCGAGGCCGGCGAGCTGCTGCCCGGTTCTGTTACGGGTTCTCTGCCCGGTTACGCCTCCGGACCGCTGGGTTCCACCGCCACCCTCGTGTGCAATCTCGGTTCGGCGGCCGGCGCCGCCGCCAACCTGATGGGGGTGCCGTTGCAGGTTCCGGTGGGAGTCATCTGCATGGTCCTCAACCCGGTCGCCGAGTCGGCGGATGCGCTGCTCGAGGGAGACGTCCAGGGTTCCGTCGGCGCGGTGGTGTCCGGTGTGCCGCTGGTCGGCGCGTCGCTCGAGGATCAGATTGACACCGGGTCCGCCACCGAGTCGGTGGAGGGGTCCGTGGGTGATCGACTGGGTTCTGTCTCCGAGGCCGCGCTGACTCCGGAGAACTGAGGCGGCTTCCGCGCCCGGCGCCCCGCGCCCGGGGCCCGGCGCCCCGCGCCCCGCGCCCGGACTCCAGCCCCAGGGCCCTGGCTAAGGGGCGGGGTCGATCCGGGTGGTGGGCGTCGGCCTACCTAACGCTGCTGGCGCCCGAAGGCGTGCGGTTCGACGGGCTGCTGCGCCAGGGGTAGGCCCGACACCACGAGTCGGTAGGACTCGGTGACCAGCTCGGAAACCATGTCCGCGGTCAGCGTGCCGCCGGGGTGCAGCGAGATCCAATGCCGCTTGTTCATGTGGTACCCGGGCGTGATGTCGGCGTGCGCATCGCGCAGGGCCATCGAGTCCGACGGCAGTGCCTTGAGGATCACCTGACGCTCGCCGTTGACGACCGCGTGGAACATGAACATCTTCCCGCGGACCTTGAACACATCGAAGTCCGGCCCGAACGGGAACTCCAGAGTCGACGCGGGCAGTTCGCGGGCGCGCATCGCCGCGCACTTCTGGAGTTCCCGTCCGTTCATGCCGTCGACGCTACCGTCGCCGGCTCCGCGCCCGGCTCTGCGCCCGGGCGGGCGGGACGCTGCGGGTCGCCCGGCGTGTCGTCGTCCCGGCCCGGCCGGGTGATGAGCGGGTTGGCGAGTGTCCCGGCGAACTGCAATGACCCGGCCTGATCGGTCAGGTCGACCATCTGCCGCGTGTTCCGCAACTGCAGGCGGTTGAGGCACGAGTGCTTGAACCGCGGAGCGAACAGCGCCTCCCAGGTGGGATGGTGCACCTCGCCGTCGTGCACCCGGCCGTCGTAGTCCCCGCCGTCGTGGTCCTCGCCGTTGTTCCCCTCACCGCCGCGACCCTCGCCGCCGCGACCGCCGCCGGGAGCCAGGGTCTCGAGGCACTGCCGCGTCTCGTCCCAGAACTGATCCGCGTCGAGCACCCCGGCGACGTCGAGGATCGAGGCGAGGTGGCGCAGCACCCCGTCCATGACGTCGGTGTGGACGCTCAGTGCGGCTGTCTCCGCGTCCACCACGTGGCGGATCCGCTCGAGCCCAGAGGGCAGAGGCCGGTCACGCACCACGGCGACCTCCTCGCCGATGTCCTTGAACAGCGCCCGGCGCACGGTGTGGTCGGGGCCCATCACCACGATCACGTTCTCACCGTGCGGCATGAAGACCAGCCCGTGCACGAGCAGGCACCTCGCGACGGGCAGCACGTAGGCGTCGAGCAGCGTCCGGAGCCAGGTGCGGGCGTCCAGGCCCGACCGCTCGAGGTGCTCGACGGCGAGGGACCGCCCGTGCAGGTCCACGTGCAGCATCGAGGCCAGCGTGACGGCACGTTCTCCGGGGGCCAGCCGTGAAACGGGGCTCTCGCGCCACAGGGCCGCGATCATCTTGGTGTGCGGCCCCTCGTCCGAGATCCCGGCCGCGGCCGCCCGGTGGTAGGCGTCGCCGGTGTAGCCCACGGCGGCGACCTCCCGCAGGATCTGGAAATCCAGCGCGCGCAACACCGGATCCGAGGCGACGACCCCGGCCACCCAGTCGTTGACGGCCGGGGTGTCGCGCATGTACTTCGGCGACAGGCCGCGGGTGAACCCCATGTTCTGCACGGCGAGGGCGGTCTTGACGTAGCCGCGCTCGGGGTGGGTCACGTCGAAGAAGGTGCGGACGGACTGCTGTGGCCGGTACTCGCTGTCGGATTCGCCCAGGTGGACCAGGTCGTGGCGCGCGAGATCGGGGGCGAACGCCACCGCGACCTCGTGCTGCCACTGCCAGGGGTGTACGGGCAGGAGGCGGTAGTCGGCGGGGTCGAGGCCCAGTGAGCGCAGCCGGTCATCGCACCGTACGAGCGCCTCGGTGCCGAACTCGCGCGCGTAGTGGTCGCGCTCGTCGAGGCCCGTGACGGTGGCCAGGTGGCTCAGGCCGCGGCGGGCTGCCAGCCACACCAGCCGGACGGTCGACGGGGCCTCGGGCGTGTAACGGTGACGGTCGGACAGACCCAGGCCCACGCGGCCGTTGTTGGCGACGAACCCGGGATGCCCCTCGGTCATCGCGCCCTCGACCTCCTGCAGGTCGGCCTCCGCGAGCTGCTGCGCGGGTCGATCGCGGTGGTGCAGGCAGAACGCCGCCGAGCCGAGCGTGGCCGCGATCTCCTCCAGGTAGGTCCCCACGAGCGACCCGGGGATCCCCAGATGGGGCGCGAGGGTGAGGATCAACTCCTGCGCGTCCGGCTCGACCGGGACGCCGTCGACCTCGCGGCACAGCGAGGCCTCGTCGATCGCCCAGTGCTCCAGCGGCAGCACCCGCGCGCGGAACGTCCACCGTTCGCTGCCGGCGCGGACCGCGTAGACATCGGGTCCGGCGTCGGTGTGAGTGGAGCGGGTGGGCGCGAGGAGTCGCTCGTGGGAGAACTCGGCCAGGGCCTTGGCGCAGAGGTGGCGGTGCGCGCGGCGCATGGCGTGACCGGTGAGGTGGGCGTGGGGTGGCGGTGTGAACGGGGGTGACGACGACGAGACCGGCGTCGCCGTCCGGCCGATCTCCGACTCGCGGAACGCCTCGGCACTACAGATGGAGAGCAGCGCCGTCTTGTCGGGCAGGTCGACGGGGCCGTCCTCGAGGAAGCCGGCGCGGGCGTTGAGCCGGTGCACGGCGGTGTTCCGGATGTCGGGCTCGACCACCACCCGGCGGGCCGGGGCGCCGAACAGCGGCACCTCGAACGCGGTCGAGCAGATGGCCCCCATCACGGCCGCGGACGTGCCGGGGACCGGCGTGCGGGTGGGCGCGACGAGCAGGTGCATCCCGAGGTCGCCCGGCTCGTGCGGGTACCGGCCGTCGAGTTCGACGACGGCAGGGTCGTAGAACACGGCAAGGCCCACACGTAGACCGTCGATGCGCACCGTGTGCACCGACCGGTGCGGGCTCGCCGACCAGTCGGTGAGGAACTCCTCGACCTGCGCCGGGGTGGTACCCCGCATACCCCAGTAGGCGGAACCGGGATGGTCGAGCCATGCGTGCAGGGTGCGGACGGTGTCGTGGTCGAGGGCCAGTGGTTCCAGGGTGACCAACCCGGCGGGTGTGTGGACGGTGCTGGTGTGGACGGTGCTGGTGTGGGTGGGGGCGGTGGTGTTCATCGTGCCTCCTGGTGCCGGGCGGTCGGGGCGCCGAACTGCTGGAACGCGATCGACGACTCGATCGGGTAGACCTCGCGGCCGCAGATCCCGCGCAGGATGATGCTGTTGCGCATCGCTCCCATGCCCAGGTCCGGGGCGGTGAGCCCGTGGGTGTGTTCCTCCGCGTTCTGGACATGGATGAAGGAGTGTGCGCGGTCGACGGTGTGATCACGGGCCACCCGGTAGCGCCCGCGGCCGTCCCTGTCGATCTCCTCGGCGATCCCGTCGAGGAACCGCGGCGGCGTGGGGGAGTAGCCCGTCGCGAGGACGAGTCCCTCCGTGTGATGGGTCCACTGCCTGCCGGTGTCGGTGCAGTGCAGGTCCAGGCGCAGGGCAGCGCCGGAGGCGGTGGCGGGGCCGGTGCCGGTGGCGGGGTCGGCCTCCCGGCGGGCACCGTCGAGGGCCGTGGCGGCGGCCAGCAGCCCGGTGTCCAGGCCCTGGACCGAACGGCGGTAGAGCAGATCATGGATCTGGTTGATCAACTCGGCGTCGATGCCCTTGTACAACGAACGCTGCTCGCGCAGCATCCGGTCGCGCTGGTCCGGGGGCAGGTCGTGGAAATGGTCGATGTACTCGGGCGAGGTCATCTCGAGTGTGAGCTTGGTGTACTCCATCGGGAAGAACCGCGGCGAGCGCGTCAGCCAGTCGACGCGCGGCCCGTCGCCGGCGGCGGCGGAGAGCAGGTCGTGGTAGATCTCCGCGGCCGATTGGCCACTGCCCACCACGGTCACCGACCCCAGCGAGAGCAGGTCCTCCCGCCGGTGCAGGTAGTCGGAGGCGTGGAGAGCCACCGTGCCGCCACCGTCGAGCAGTCCCGTGTCGATCGGCGACCACGGGGTCGTGCCGATCCCCAGCACCAGGTGGCGGGCGCGATAGGTCTCGGTGCCCTCGCGGGTGAGGGCGGTGACACGGTAGACGGGGGCCTCGTCGTCGTCGCCCGGTCCCTCTCGTCCCTGGTCCTCCCGTCGGACGTCGACGACCTCCCGCCCCCAGCGCAGGCCGCGCACCCGCTCGGCAGCCCACCGGCAGTAGGCGTCGTATTCGGCGCGCAGCGGCTGGAAATTCTCACGGATGTAGAACGGGTACAGACGCCCGACCTGCTTGAGGTAGGCGAGGAACGAATACGGCGAGGTCGGGTCCGCCAACGTGACCAGGTCGGCGAGGAACGGCACCTGGATGGTCGCGTCGTCGAACATGAGTCCGTGGTGCCAGGCGAAGCCGTCGCGGGAATCGAGGAACACCGCGTCCAGACCCAGCGGCTCGGCCAGGCACGCCAGGCCCAGGTTGAACGGGCCGATACCGACGCCGAGCAGGTCGTGCACGCGGGAGGTGCTCAGGTCAGTGCTCACGTCAGCACCCCCGCGGTCGTGGCCTCACGTATCCCCTCGGCGAGGTAGCGAGCGGCGTCGCGGACGTCCGTCAGCACGACGGCCACGTCCTCGTCTCCGAGGTTCGGATCGAGAACCGTCAGCTTGAGACAGGGCCGGCCGTCCACGACCGTCGACGCGACGAGCGAACGACCCTCCGCGAACAGCGCGTCGCGGACGGGGCGCACGAGGGCGTCGGCCTCGTCGTCAGTGAGTGCGCTGTCGGTGACGGGACGGTCGGGCGCGGTCACCGCGGGCCGGGGCCGGAAGAGCACCGTCGACAGCGCCGGGCGCCGCACCAACTCGAGTTCCGGGTCGGCCTCGATCGTCCGGCCGATCCGGGCGGCCACGTCGATCGCCTCGTCGAGTAGACGGCCGATGCCGTCAGCGCCCAGCACGCGGAGCGTCATCCACAGTTTGAGGGCGTCGAAACGGCGGGTGGTCTGCAGGGACTTGTCCACGGCGTGGTCGTCGCCGTCGGCGGGGTTGAGGTAGTCGGCGCTCACGGTGGAGTGGCGGAAGCCCGAACCGTCGCGCAGCAGCAGCGCCGAGGCGGCCACCGGCAGAAAGAACGTCTTGTGGAAGTCCACGGTCACCGAGTCGGCGAGCCCGATCCCGTCGAGCAGGTCCCGGCGCGTCGGGGAGACCAAGAGCCCGCCGCCGTAGGCGGCATCCACGTGTAGCCAGACGTCGTGGCGGCGGCAGATGCCACCGACCGCCCGCAGCGGGTCGATCGCGCCGTGGTCGGTCGTACCGGCGAGCGCGACGACGGCCGCGACCTCGTCCCCGGCGTCGGCCAGCGCGGACAGGGTGCGGTCGAGGGTCGCGGGGTCCATCCGGTCGCCGTCACCGGGCAGGGCGATGACCGCATCCGGCGAGAGACCCAGCAGGCGGGCCGCCTTGACCACGCTGAGGTGGGCGTGTTCGCCGGTGACGATGCGCAGGCGGGTCAGTCGGGCGCCGCGGTCCGTGTCCCGCTCCGCCCCCCGGCGCCCGGGGGCCGGTCGGGCGAGGCGGTCCTCGCGGGCGGTGAACAGGCCCTGCAGGTTGGAGGCGGTACCGCCGGTGGTGAAGACGCCGTCCGGGCGGGGGGTGGCGTCGAGATCACTGGCGTCGAAAGCACTGGCGTTGAGATCACTGGCGTCGAAACCGATGAGACCGGTGACCCAGTCGATGAGCTTCTGTTCGATCAGACACGCCGACGTGCCCTGATCCCAGGTCTCCACAGCCGTATTGACCGACGTCGCGAGTGCCTCGGCGGCGACCGCCGGGATGGTGATCGGGCAGTTGAGGTGGGCGAGGTAGCGCGGGTGGTGGTAGCCCACCGCGTGGTCGAGGTAGAGACCCCGGACCTCCTCGAGTGCCCTGTCCAGCGTGCCCAGCGGCGCCGCGAGATCGACGGCGGCGGTCTGCGCTGCCAGCGTCGACGGCGACGCGGATGAGCGCGGCGTGGTCCGACCGTCGAGATACCGGCTCACCTCGGCGGTCGCGGCAGCCAGGGCGGCGGCGTGGGCCTCCCGGTTCCGGCTGCTCAACAATGGATCGTTCACGGGTACTCCGACCTACTCGGGGACAGTGGTACGGCCGAACGCTATGCAGGGTAGGCTTACCTAAACAACAGTAGAGTGAGATGAATCACGTTGTGGGACAGGTGAAGTGGAAATCTTTCCCGTAGCTGTTGCGTTCGGGCGGCGGATCCCGTTACCGTGACGCCTACCAAGGTAAGCCATGCCTAAGTCGGCCGCACTAAGTCGGCCGCACCCTCGACGACCCCGGATCGGTTACCAACCAGGCGACGTTCCACACCAGACGGAGACCCCATGACCGCACCCGCTGCACGATCCCGGCTGACGCTCGACGGACCCGACGATCCGGCACGTCCGCGGGCCCGGGCGGTACTCGTGGCCCTCGCGGCCTTCGTGGCGCTCCTGGCCGTGCTGGCCGGGTGCTCGACCGGCGCCGTCGACGGCGGCGGGGACGCCGGCGCGGGAGGCGGGGTCGAGCGGCAGGGCGAGTTCCCCCGCACCCTCTCGCACGCCTACGGCGAGACCGAGATCCCGGAGGCGCCCCAGCGAGTGGCCACCATCTCCTGGGTCAACGCCGACGTCTCCCTGGCGTTGGGTGTGGTTCCGGTGGGGATGCCCCGCAACTCGTTTGGCGCCAACGCGAACGGGTCCACGGACTGGTTCGACGCGGAACTGGAGGAGGTCGGCGGTGACATGCCGACGCTGTACTCCGAGACCGACGGAATCAACACCGAGGCGATCGCGGCCCTCGAGCCGGATCTCATCCTGGGTGTCTACTCCGGGATGACCGAGGAGGAGTACGAGACCCTCTCGAAGATCGCCCCCACCATCGCGATGCCGGAGGGCGACGTCGCGTTCGGCACCGCCTGGCAGGACTCGACCCGGCTGATCGGCGAGGCCCTCGGTCGTTCCGAGGCCGCCGAGGAGCTCATCACGGACGTCGAGGGGCAGATCGATCAGGTCGCCTCGGACAACCCGGGAATCCGCGACACGACCTTCATCTACGGCACCGTCGACCCCGACGCGGCGGAGAAGATCTACGCCTTCACCGACGTCGACAACCGCCCCCGCTTCCTCGAGCAGCTCGGTATGGTCCAGGCTCCGGTCGTCGCCGAGGCCTCGAGCGGCTCGCCAGAGGAGTTCGCGGTGACCTGGTCACCCGAGCGCGCCGACGAGCTGGTCTCCGACATTCTCGTCACCTACGCCGCCTCCCCCGAGGTCCGCGAGGCCATCGAGTCCGACCCGCTGCTCGGGCGCATCCCCGCGGTCGAGGCCGGGCGGATGGTCGTCCAGACCGACGAGCAGCAAGTGCTCTCGATCTCCGCCTCGTCGCCGCTGAGCCTGCCGTGGGCGCTGGAGAACGTCGTGCCCGACATCATCGCGGCGGCAGAGCAGGCCTGAGAAGCGTGACCAGCCCCGCGACAAGCACCGCCGACCCGCCCGCCCTCCCGGCGGGCGGGTCGGCGGTGCCTGCGGTACCGACCGTGCAGCGGCGCCACCGTGTCGTGATCGGCACGGTGGCCTCGTCGACGTTGCTCGTCGCGGGCGTGGCACTCTCGCTGTTCGTGGGAGCGCGATCCGTCGACCCGGCGGTGGTGTGGTCGGTGTTGGCGGCGCTCCCGTCGCAGGTGTTCGCCGGTGACCTCACGGCCACCCTCGCCCCCGGGTCGGGCACCGGGATGGACGAGGTGGTGGTGGCCGCCCGGGTTCCCCGCACGATCACCGCGATCCTCGTGGGCGCCGCGCTCGCGGTGGCGGGCGCCGGGCTCCAGGGCGCCACCCGTAATCCGCTCGGCGACCCGGGCCTGCTCGGGCTCACCGCGGGCGCCGCGCTCGGCGTGGTGCTGGGGCTGGCCCTCGCGCCGGCCGCCGGCCCGTCCGCCGTCGCGTTGTTCGCGGTCGCCGGCTCCCTGGCCGCGGGCATGGTGGTGGTCGGCGCCGGCCGACTCGGAGCCGACTCGGGCACCGGACTCGTCCTCGCCGGGGCCGCCGTCACCGCAGGGTGTACCGCGGTGACCTCCTCGCTGGTCATCGCCCTTCCCGGGGTCCTCGACCGGTTCCGCTTCTGGGGCCTGGGCTCGGTGGCCCGCGCGTCCGCACCCGAGATCGGTGCCGCCGCGCCGTTCATCCTGCTGGGGCTCGTCCTCGTCCTGGCCGGCGCGGCCACCCTCGACGCCCTCGCGCTCGGCGACGACCTGGCCCGCGGGCTGGGAGTGGGACCCGTCGTCGGGCGCGCCGTGGTTCTGGCAGGTGTGGTGGTCCTGTCCGGGGTCGCCACCGCGCTCGCTGGCCCCATCGCCTTCCTCGGACTACTCGTGCCGCACCTGCTGCGGCGGCTCGTCGGGGTGGGCAACCGCGTCGTCCTGGGCCTGTCGGTGATCGTGGGGCCGGTGGTCCTGCTGTTCGCGGACACGGTCGGGCGTGTGGTCGCCCCGCCCGGGGAGATCGCCGTCGGTGTGATGACCGTGGCGATCGGTGTGCCCTTCCTCATCGCCCTGCTCCGCGCGAACCGGGGGGTGAGCGGCTCATGAGCCCCGACGTCCTCGACCGAACGGCCGGCCCCGCCGGCGGCTCCTCGACCTGCACCGAGCTCGCCGAGACCGAGCAGGTCGTCCGCCACCTGTCGGCCCGCCGCCGCAGGCACGCGGTCCTCGTCGTCGTCGGACTCGCGGTGGCCCTGGTGACGGTCATGGCGGTTCGCGTGCTGCTGGGTCGCTACACGGTGACCATCCCCGACTTCATCTCCATCCTCGGCGGCGCGACGATCCCCGGCGCCACGTTCGTCGTGATGGAGGACAAACTGCCGCGCGCGGTCCTCGGCGCGCTCGCCGGCCTCGCGTTCGGCGCGTCCGGCGCGCTGTTCCGCCGCGTCCTCGGCAATCCCCTGGCCAGCCCCGACATCCTCGGGATCTCCCACGGCGCCTCCGCCGGGGCCGTGGCCGGCATGGCCCTGTGGGGGCTGCGCGGCGTGGGGGTCGTACCCGCCGCGCTGCTGGGCTCCGCCGTCGCGCTCGCGATCGTCCTGGCGGCCTCCGCCGGCCGGCACACCGGGATCGTCGGCCAACGCTTCCTGCTCGGCGGTGTGGCCGTTGCCGCCCTCGGCACCGCCGTCGTCACCCAGCTCATCGCGCGGCTCCCGCTGACCGGAGCCCAGGAAGCGGCCGTGTGGACCGTCGGGTCGCTGTCCGGGGCGTCGGGGGAGCGCATCGCCTGGCTCGCCGTCGCGCTGGTGGTCCTGCTCCCGCCGGGGATGTGGCTGCACGCCGCGCTCCGGCCCGCCGAGCTGGGGCCCGAGCTCGCCGTCGGCCTCGGGTCCCGCCCGGTCCCCACCCGTGCTGCCGCTCTGGGGGTGGGGAGTCTGCTCGCCGCCGCCGCGACGGCGGTGGCCGGCCCGCTCGCCTTCGTCGCCCTGTTGTCCACTCCCGTCGCCGCTGCGCTCGGCCGCGGACGCCCGCGCATCGGGGCGGCCGCGTTGACCGGGGCCGTGATCGTCGTGGCCGCGGACATCGTGGCCTCAGAGGCGTTGGGGACGGTCGACCTGCCCACCGGCGTGGTGACCGGCGCACTGGGCGCCCCCGCCATGCTGTGGATCCTCCTGCGTTCGAGAAAGGCGGCCTGATGAGCATCCCCGCGCCCGTCGCGTCCGTGACCCCGGCCCTGCCCATGGACCTCGGCCCCGAACCCGAACCGGCCTTCCGCTTGCGCGGCCTGACCCTGGGCTACGGTGCCGACCCGGTTATCCGCGACCTCGACCTGGACCTCCCCGCCGGACGGACCACCGTGCTCATCGGTGCCAACGGCTGTGGCAAGTCCACGATCCTGCGGGCCCTGGGGCGTCAGCTGCGCCCGCTGTCCGGGTCGATCGAGACCGACGGCCATCTGTTGTCCGAGGTCCGTGCCCGCGAGCACGCGCGGTCCGTGGCGTTCCTGCCGCAGTCCCCGCTGGTGCCGGAGGGTCTCACCGTGGCCGAGCTCGTCGCGCGCGGCCGGCACCCACACCGTCGGTGGTGGGGAGGGGGCGACGACGACGACACGGCCGTGGCCGAGGCGTTGGCGATGACCGGCACCGCCGAATTCGCCCACCGGCGGGTCGATGAGCTGTCCGGCGGCCAACGGCAACGCGTCTGGGTCGCACTCGTTCTGGCCCAGGCCACACCAACCCTCCTGCTCGACGAACCGTGCTCGTTCCTCGACCTGGCGCACCAGCTCGACGTCCTGGATCTCGTACGCGACCTGCCGCTGCCCGCCGGTCACCGCGACCACGGCACCGGCCGCCGCACCGTGGTGGCGGTGCTGCACGAACTCAGCCTGGCCGCGCGGGTGGCCGATCACCTGGTGGCGGTCGCCGAGGGCGGCGTGGTCGCCGCGGGCCCGCCAGACCAGGTGATCACCCAGGAGACCTTGCGTCGCGTGTTCGACCTGGACGCCGACATCATCACCGATCCGGCCACCGGCCACCCCGTGGTGCTGCCCCGGGGACGACGGAAGGGGACCACATGACCGCTGTAGCCGTAGAGGCACCGATCGTCGTCTCGCAGACCCGCGTCATCGACGCCCGCCCGCTGGGGGAGTCGTTCGTCCGCCTCGTGGTGGCCGGGCCCGACCTGCTGCGCTGGTCCGCCGACGTGGTGGACCCGGGCACCGTCCGGGATGCCTACATCAAGGTCATCGTGCCCCCGCCGGGCGGCGGCGGCGCGATCCCCGACGCCGACGCGATCCGCGACTGGCTCGCACTGCCCGAGGGCGAACGCGGCTGGATGCGCACCTACACCGTCCGCCGCGCGGACACCGTCGCGCTGGATGGGGAACACGTTCCCGCACTGACGGTGGACATGGTGGTCCACCCCGGTGACGACGAGGGGCCGGGATCGGCGTGGGCGCGGTCCGTACGTCCGGGCGACATCGTGCACATCGCCGGACCCGGGCGCGGGCACGCGCCGTGGGCGGCCTGGGCGCCCGGCCGCGCCGAGCGTGTCGTGTGCGCCGGTGACGAGACCGCCGCGCCGGCGCTGCTGGCGATCGCCGAGGAACTGGCCGGGGAACGGGCCACAGCCGGCTCGGTGACGCGGCGTCGGGTACAGATCATCGTGGAGGTGCCCACCCACCGCGATGCCGTGGCACTGGCGGAGGGCGCCCCGGACTTCGTCACCGTGCTGCCGCGGGAGGGGGAACCCGGCACCGCGGTGGCCCGTCGCCTGGCGGGCGTGTTGGACCTGGGCGACGAGTGTGTGCGGACCGTCCTGGGTGGGCGCCGACCCGCGGAGCGCGAGTGGCAGCCGGCGACCGCCGTCTCCGCCGGCCAGCCGTATGTATTCCTCGCCGGAGAGGCGGGGCTCGTCCGTGCCATGCGCCGCCTCGCCGTGGACGCCGCCGGGGTGCCCAAGGAGGCCGTGGCGTTCATGGGGTACTGGCGGCGCGGCGCCGCGGAGTGCTGATCGGTCCTAGGCGCCGCGGTCGGCGGGCGGGTACGACGGGTCCCGCAGCGCCCTGAGGATGTGCGGATAGCGCGACCCGGGAAGACGGTTCGCGATCGGATCGAAGTGCAGGTTCTCGTCGTCGTCCTCCCACGAGTCCACCGTGAGCCGGCCCAGCGTCTTCCACTTGCCGAGCGGCGTCGCGTGTTGCAGGGTCCACGTGCCGCCGTCGCCGGTGGGGATCGCGGCCAACAGGAGCGGGCGACCCGCGATGAGCACCGGGAACATGGACGTCATGGTGCGGCCCATTGTCCGCCAGCCCGTGGTGAGGACGTACCGGCTCAGCGGTCCCGTGCCGGTGCTGGCCAGCAGGATGTCCACCGGCCGCTCGGCGTGGATGCGGACGGCCATCCCGCCGATGTCGGGCACCGCGTCCGGCAGCCCCACCGCGCGGGAGAACCGGATCGTCGCCGGCCAGCGGCCCGTCACGTCCAGCAGGGACGACCCCGTGCGACCGACCCCGGTCACGCTCAGCGTGGCCTCGGCGATCACGCCCTTGGGGTGCAGCGCCTTCGGGCGCGCGAGTCGCGCCACCGCGGCCACGGCGCCGAACGCGGACCCGGCCAGACTGGACAGGGGCGCCGAACGCAGCGCGACCTCCTTCGACTCCGTCGTGGTGGGCACGAGAGCGGAGGACCGGGGGGAAGAAGGCTCGGCTGGAGAGCTCGCTGCGGCGTCGTCGCGGCCGGCATTCCGGGTGCGTCGGGACATGGAGTCACGATACCGACCCGCGTCAACCCAGTGCCGATCGTAGGCGGGGCAGCACCCAGTCCCACGCGATCCGCTCCTGCTCCAGACGCAGGTCGCCCCGCGCGGTCAGCAACTCCAGCGTGGCGACCTCGTCCGCGGTCAGTCGCGTGGGTTCTCTCCGGGTGGGTCTGGGGTCCGTGACGGTGAGGTCACGCCAGGTATCGAGGGTCTCGACGTCCATGAGAACGCTGACCGCGTGTGGCGCGTGGTGGCGGAGCCTGTCGAGGATCGCGAAGCCGTGGGAGTCGAGGTCTCCCCAGTAGACAATGAGGGCGGCGAGGGCCCACGGCAGTGCGGCGACGGCATCGACGGCGAATCCCCGCCCGAACAGTGCGACGGCGCCGGGTAGAGGCGGGAGGGCCAGGAACGTGGTGAGATTCTCGACGACGACGAGGTGTTGCGGTCCCGTTCCGTCGTCCCAGAGCTCGGCCAGCTGATCGACCGGGCTCTCCACATCGCGCAGCGGGAAGGGGATCGCGGGGTCGAGGATCCGCATCCGGACGCGGAGGTCGGAGCGTTTGAGTCCCAGCCCGGAGACGATCGGCGGTTCGTCGTGTGCTGCGCTGTCGCGACCCGACCGGGCAGCGTCGACGAGCTGTTCGACCAGACGGATGCGGGTTTCGATCCACTTGGTGTCGACGCCGGGAACCGCGACCTCGCGAGCTCGCAACCCCTCGGTGGGATGCTCGAGCACCCATCGGCACACTGCGAGCAATCGCTCCATGTCCCGGTCGGGAAGCTTCTCCCAGAGGGGGGCGGTGGCCGCAGCGGCCAGACTGAGTTCGGAGTGGTCGGGGCCCAATCGGAGCAGATCATCCGCCCTGGCGCGCACAGTCTCCCATCGCGCGGCTCGTCCCCCGATCCGCGCGATGGCCCGGTCGCCTCGGATCTCCACGCGCTGAGGAAGGGCGACCACACCGAAGCCGGGCAGTCGACGGTCCGCCCAGGCGACCTCCACCTCGTGGGCGCCGTGGGTAGCGCGCGCGTCGACGGAGGATTCGAACTCCCGCCACCGGCGGATCCAGTCCGCGGTTCCGGTCGGATCGCCGGATGCGCGTGCTGCAGTCGGGCATGCAGTGGAGAATCGCAGGACGTCGGTGGCTCCGGAGGCCGGGTCGGCGAGCCATTCGCGGTACCTTCGAGCGAACCGGGTGGTGCAGGCCTCGGCGAGGTCCGCGGGAGTACGCGGCGGGTTCGGCCCGGCCATGTCAGGTCGCGGCTTCCCAGGTGACCCGCTCGATGCGGGAGCGGCTACCGTCTTCGTTTCCGACCACCACGAGGCCACCGATGTACGGCTCGAGGGTCTGCAGCAACTTGAGCGGGGTCGCCAGAACCATGTGGAACCCGAAGTCGGTGAACACGTCCATCGCGCGGCGGGTGTAGTCGGGGTCGGCCCGGTCGAACGCCTCGTCGAGGACCACCGTTCCGTAGCGGGGCACGTCCGCGTCAACGTCCGCGAGCTGGAACCGCAGCGCCGCGGCGAGACAGAAGAACACCAACTTCTGCGCCTGGCCGCCCGACAGGCCCGAGGACGAATCGTGGTAGTTGGTCGGCGTTCCGGCCTCGTCGATCTCGACCCCGATGAAACCGACGTGCCGCCTGGTGTCCAGCACGGTCTGGCGCCACCGTCGGTCGCCGGCGTCCGCGGATCCCAGCCGGTCCAGTAGGCGCGACATCACCGCGAAACCGGCCTCTGCGGTGTCGACGGTGCGTTTGTCGAGCGCTCCGGAGACCGCCTTCTCCAGGTCGCCCAGGAAGTCGGTGACGGTCTCGGTGCGTCGGTCACGCACGTCGATCTGCAGCCATCGCCCGGACTGGAACTCTGATCGGCGAAGCGAATCGTTGACCGGTCTGATCCCGGTCTCTATCTCGGAGCGGGCGCGGCGGATGTGACGGGCGAGTTCGCCCAGGTTCCGGGTCTGCATGTCCCCGATCAGCCCGAGAAAACGGTCCTCGAACTCCGCGAGGCGGTCGCGGCGGAGCTGGACGAGCCACTCGACGGCCTCACCGACGAACTCCGGATCGGACTTGAGGTCGGCCTTCCTGGCGGGCCACCGTTCCAGGTACGAGGTGAGGACCGAGGTGATCCGACGGTGGATCCTGTCGCGTTCGGTCGCGGTGGCCACCTGCTCGGCGGCGATGGCGCGCTCCGCGCGCTGGCAGACCTCCTGCACGTTGTCGGCGGTCAAGCGGCGCGTCGCCGCCGAGAGTCGCCTCCGGATGCGGGCTGCGGCGGCCTCGTCGATGCCGCGTTCCTCGTGGCCGGTGAGGCCGGCGAGCCGCCTGCCCAGGCTCTCCACGACGCTGGCGGCGACCGCTCCGGCCCTGTTCGCGGAGTCGTAATCCGCCTGGGCCCGCGATTGGGCCTCCTCCGCGGCGCGTAGGTCCCGCTCCATCTCGGCGACTTCCGGGTGCTCCTCGCGCCACTGTTCCAGCCGGTCACGGGCGGCACGAGCACGTTCGTCGGCGGTGTGCGAGTCCACCTCCTCCCACCGCAGGCCCATGAGGGTGATGGCCGCGCGTTGGCGGGCGCGGCGCTGCGCGTCGAGGTCGTCCAGTCCGGCCCACTGCCGCTCGTGCGTGTCCATACGCGCCCGGATCTCGTTCCGGAGGGAGGTGAGCGCGTCCACCTTGGAGTCGTCCATACCGCCCAGCTGGAACGCGGCGGGGTCATCGATCCGTCGACGGTCGTCCTTCTCGAAGCGCGCACCCCGTCTGATCAATCCGTGCAGGGTGACGGCTTTGTCGTGCTGATCCAGTTCGGCGGGGGTCTCGACGCAGGTCACGTCGAACTCGCCGGCGAGCCTGCGGTTGAGCCACTGGCGGAACGGCCCGTCGGCGGGTCGGACCTTGCGAACGAGGCTATAGGGGCCGGTGCGGCGGGTCGCGGAGTCATCGCCGTGGTCGACCACCTCGTAGACCAGACGCACGCCCAGGTGGGTCGAGTCGACGGCGGCGGCAACTCGTGCCCGGAGGTGGTCGGGGACGAGCATCGTGCGGGCGAAGCCGGACAGGACCCGCTCGATCGCGGGACGCCAGCGGGCGTGCTCGGCGGGGACGTCGAGGAGTTCTCCGGCAAACGGCAGTTCGCGCGCACCCAGCCCCGCCGAATCGCACACGAGGTCCCGCGCGGCCAGCAAACGCGAGTCGATGTTCGAGCGGTGGCGCAGCAGAGCCTGTAACTGCGCGGTCACCTCCTCGAGCGAGCGCTTCTCTTCGTTCAGGGAGCCGGCCACGTCGCGCAGTGTCTCGCGATCCCGCGCCCGCTCGGCCTCCTGTTCCGCGTCCTCGCGCTCGAGCGTGGCGAGCAGGACGGCGAAGTCCTCGGCGGACGTCGGAAGGGTGCCACCCAGGCGCTCGACCTCGGTCTGTGCGCGCGCACGCCGGGTGGAGACGGCGGTGGCGTGTTCGAGGGCTCGGTCGAGCTCCCGTGCGAGTTCGTCGCGCCCGGCGCCGGCGCTACCCCGGAGGCGGGCACGGATGTCGTCGGTCGCCGTGCGTCGGGCGTCGAGTCGCTCTCGAGTTGACGCGACGCTCGACTCCGCGGCGACCAGCGCCCCGCGGGCCGTCCGCAGCTCCTCTTCGACGAGCTCGGTGGTCACGGCGGCCTGCACCGCGGGAAAGGCCACATTCTCGGCGTCGAGTTCCTCGGCTCGGTCCAGTACGCGATCCCGGGAGGCCCGGAGGTCCGCGAGAGGGGTCAGATGGGCGATCTGCTCGCGCACGTCGACCACGGACCGGTGGGCTTCGCGGAGTTCTGCGAACTGCGCCACGGCGCGGTCGGCCACAGCGAAGGTGCTCGGCTCCTCCAGCATGAAATCGCGGAAGAGTTGGTCGAGACTCGACAGTGATTTGGCCGACAGGGTCCGGTGCAGCAGGAGCTGAGCGGACTCGGAGGCGATGCCGAGCCGCCGCCGGAACGCGGCGGCGAACGCCGAGTAGCTGTCGTGGAACCGCACCTGGGGGATCTCCCGCTTGAGCGCCCGCTTGTCGATACCGCTGCGGAGATAGCCGAACAGGTCCGGCAGGTCCAGGGGCTCGGTGGACGCGTGCTCACGGATGCCGTGGAGACGCTTGACGCCCGCTGCGGAGTTGTCACCCGAACGCAGGTACATCAACAGCAGGAGGGTTACGCAGGTGCCGCGGCCACACGAGTACGTCAGCGCGATCGCGGAGTAGGTGGCCCTGGGCCGCAGGTAGACGGAGGACAGGTCACCGGATTCGGCGTCGGCGCCGCGCCGCCAGGCACCGCGGATGTAGGACACGAGCGTGCGTCCTGACCCTCGGCCCGCCTCCTCTTGGGCTGCAGCGTTGAACCGCAGGTGAGCGGGGGGCACGAGCACCGCCGAGACGGCGTCGATGAGGGTGGACTTACCGGACCCGGAACCGCCGGTGATGAGGAAGCCCTTCCGCGGAACCTCCACGTCGTGATACCCGTCGAGCGTTCCCCAGTTGCAGACCTGGATCCGCGACAACCGAAGTTGACCAGGGTGTTCCGGAGCCCCGGGAAGCTGCAGTGCTTCAGTCATCGTCGACCACTTCATCGTCGCCCACCTCGTCGTCGAACACGTCGCCCTCGAACAGGGCAGCGTCCCGCCCGGCCGCGCTCTCACCGTCGGGCCCCCCACGCGACTCGATCAGTGCGCGGTACTCGTCGCGGATTCCCGCGACGACGTCCGCGTCGAACAGGTGGCGAAGCACTGGAGAGACCTCGGCGCGGCCCCCGGTCTCCGTGTCCGAGAGCAGTGAGTAGGACTTGAGACGATTCCACGAGGCATCGAACTTGCGCGCGTACCGGCTGCGGTCCGAGTCGACGACCGAACGGTAGACGTCGATCCGCTCGGCCACGTCCTCACGATCCACGATCACGCGCTCGCCAGGCTGGGCCACGGACAACTCGGACCGCAGGTGCAGGAGCAGGACGGTGTCCATGTGCGACAGCGTCTCGGTGCGTAGCACTGCCGGGACGTCAACCTGACCACCCGTGTCGACCTGCCTGGTGAAGGCGATGCCGGCATCATGGTCCAGCACCAGATCGAGGAACACATCCGCCAGTCTCGATCGAATGGCGGGCTCGTCGGAGACCACGGCCGCCCAGATCTCCGGGTGGCGGTGCGCCTGCACCAGTGGGCCAGTGAGCAACCGGGCCAGGGCGCGCCGGGAGGCGAAGGACAGTGTCCCGGTGTCGCCGGGCCACAGGCCCTGATCGGCGGCCTCGTCGGGTCCGTCAGCGTCGGCCGCTGCAGGGGTCGTCACAGATCATCCTCCAAAAATCGCTCGGCGCTGAAGACCAGTGTGGGGATCCGGGCGCTCAGTGTGGAGTCGAAGCCGCTCGACCACGTGACCGTCTCAACCGGACGCGGGTCCTCGGACGGGGCTTCCGCCTGCGTGGCGATGGCCAGGTTCAGCAGTCCGACGATACTGGCGACCCCCTGGGTGGCCGGGTGTTCGCGAAGGATCGCCCCGATCGACGACGGCCCGAACCTCGACACGACGTCACGGACATGAGAGCGGAGTTCGGTCTCGTCGATCTCCGAGGCGCGGACCAGCGCTGTCAGGGCCTCGAGGTCCGCGTGACCCTCCTCGTGGTGCGTGACCTCCGCGGCCACGAGTTCCTCGCCCGGATTACGCAGGCGCAGGGCGCCGACGGATCGGGCCGACATGCCGATCCGACGGAGCTGGACCGACATCTGGCTGGTCGGCTTCACGGCGCGGGCGCTGCTCGCCTCGGCGGCGGCGGCGCGGGCGGACCGGATCAATGCGAGCACCTGCCGGTGTTCGACGTAGGCGTCGGAGGTGACGAAGTGCCGGAGGCTGCGAGATAGAGAGGTGAGAACCCCGTTGACCTCCGCCCCGGCCGTCTCCATCTCATCGAACAGCGCCCTGAGGTCGCGCCTGGCGGACGGGGGCAGGTCGTCGACCTGCGGCCGACTCAGGATGTCGTCTATCCACGTGTCGACCGACGCCGAGCGCTCGGGGTCGAGCAGTACCGAGTAGAAGGACGAGAAGCTACGGCCGGCCTCGGAGTCGCCGATGAGGTCGACCCCGCCGAAGACTGCGTCGAGGACGTCGCCGCGGGCACCGTCCTGGTCGAGAAGACGACGTCGAAGATCCTGGTTGAGCGAGTCGAATTCAGCGCGGACGCGGGCGAAGTCCGCGGGGACATCGTCCGCCCCCCGAAGGATCTCCGACACCTTCTCCGCGACCCGTTCCGGGCCCGCGAGATCCACCTCACCCTCCTCCACACGGGCGATGGCGGCATCGATACGGTCCCGTTCGCGGTGGAGGGCGGCCAATCTGCCCTGGACCGAAGGATCGGTCTCGCGGGCGAGATCCTCCAGCTGCCGGGTGAGGGTCTCCACCCGGGACACGGTCAGCCCGCGCCGTGGAGTCTGAAGGCCGTCCAGGAAGTCCATCACCACCAGCGCGGCCTGGGTGGGCTCGAGCGTCTCACCCGTCGCGGCAGTCCCCGGCCGGCGGAGCATCCATCCGGCATCCACCCAGGTACGCACGTAGGACTGTGCAGTGCCGGGGACCTCCGTGCCGGCGTCGCGTACGGCGGTCAGTGTCCGGTCCAGGAACTCGTAGAACTCGGACGAGGGGACACGCCTGGACGACCCCTCGAACACCTCGGTCAGTACCGCGACGATCAACGGCCACAGCTGACTCCGCAGCAGCGCCAGAACAGCCGACTCGGCGCTGAGGCGGGAGAACGCGAGGTAGCGCGCGAGTGCGGACACGTGTTCATGGTGGCACGCGACACCGACATCACTCGTCCTGAGGTGGCGCCGGAGGTGATCAGTCGTCCACGCCCCGGGCGGCCAACGCGTCGCCCAACTGGTCGGCGGTGGTGAGCGCGCCGAGCACGGTCGGCACCACGAGCGCGCGGATCGACATGCCCAGGCCGCGGGCCTTGCGGGCCTCGGTGACCTGGCGAAGCCGACGCGCGAGCAGGGGGATGGCGCGGATGGTCAATACCAACACCAGTGCGATCCGGTCCGGTGAGACACCGACGTGCCGCAGCGGCTGGGCGGCCCGCGTGACGGCGTCTAGCATGTCCGAGACGCGGGTGGTCAGGGCGACGAGGCCCGCCACCGTGATCGCGACCAGCAGGGCCCCGCAGACCCGGAGGGCGGTGTCGAGGTCGGCGACGATCCACTGGAGTACCAGGATCGCGATGAGCATCGGCAGCACCGGGCGGACCTGGTCCCACGCCGCCCGCGGACGGATCCGTCCGATCGCGTAGAGGACCGCGGTCACCCCCAGGGCGGGCAGCACGTGCCAGGGCTCGCGTATCGCCAGGGTGGCGACGAGGATGAGCACGCACACCAGCAGGATCTTCCACCCCGCCGGCAGTCGGTGCAGGAGCGAGTTCCCCGGTTGATAGGTGGCGAACACCTAGGCCCCCGGCCCCGAAACCAGGGCGATCCGCCGATAGCCCGCCAGCGCTGGGCCGGGGGCGTCGTCGATCACGACCCGGCCGCCGTCCACCACCAGGACGCGGTCGAAGTCGGCGACGAGGTCCAGGTCGTGCGTCACCACCACCAGCTGCTGCTGCAACCCGGCGAACGTCTCGGCGACCAGTGCGCGGTTACGCAGATCGAGCAGGGTCGTGGGCTCGTCGGCGACCACCACGGCGGGTTCGATCACCAACACCGCAGCCAGGGCCAGCAACTGCTTCTGGCCCCCGGAGAGGAGGTGGCACGGATGTTCGGCATGGCCGGCCAGGCCGTAGGTCTCGAGCACCTGCGCGACTCGTCGTCGTCGCTCCTCCCGGTTCAGACCCGAACGGCGCAGCGAGAAGTCGACGTCCTCCTCCACGGTCGGCATGACGATCTGGGTGTCCGGATCGGTGAAGCAGAAGCCCACACGGCGGCGGATCGCCGCGCCCTTGCGGCGGGTGTCGAGGCCGTCGACGGTGACCGTCCCGGTGGTGGGGACCACGAGACCGTTGATCATCCGAGCGAGCGTCGACTTGCCGCCGCCGTTGACGCCGACGATCCCGATGCGTCGCTCGGTGAGGGTCAGGTCGACGTCGGCGAGGACGGTCCGGTCACCGTAGGCGTGGCCGACCCCGTCGAAGCGGATCTCCGTGCTGGTCACTTCCGGCGCAGCGGCGCGATCAGGCCGGGACGTGCCTTGTGGACCTGCGTCGCGACGATCGCCGTGACGACCGCCTTGACGAGGTCACCCGGCAGGAACACCGTGTTGGCGGCGATCGCACCGCCGAGCGTCAGTTCGGTGCGGAGCAGCATGCCGGCCACCCCGGCGGCATAGATGACGACGATGCCGCCGAGGATGTTGATGAGCAGTCCCGGGACGAGCCGGTAGCGCGGCATGATCCACGCGGTGAGCAGCCCGATCACGATCACCGCCGGGATCCAGCCGATGAGGAAGCCCGCGGTGGGGCCGGCCAGCGAGGTCAGGGTCGTGCGGCCGCCCGCGAGGACGGGCAGCGCGAGACCGATGACCATGACCGCGAGCACCGACAGGGCGCCCTTGCGCCAGCCGAGCAGTGAGCCCGCGAGCATCACGCCGAGCGTCTGCAGGGTGATGGGCACGCCCGCCGAACCGATGCTGATCTGGCCGGGTAGGCCCAGCACCACGATGAGGGCGGCGAAGACCGCGATCTGGGCGAGGTCTCGGGTGGCGCTACGGGCCGGGGCCCGGTCGACGGTGGTGCTCACTGGACTCCTTGGCTCCGCGGGTGCTGCTCGACAGCGTGATCCGGTCCATTGTCGCGCGTGTCACGTCGGATGGCCTCATCGGGCTCCAGCGCGTGCGGTCGCCGCCCGGATGGATTCCACTTAGGGTGATCCAGATCATAGTCGGGCGAGCAGGGGTGGCGCGTCATGGGTCGAGCACGAGACGGACGCGGAACACTCATCGTCACATTGCTCGCCGCTCTGGTGCTCGCGGTGGTGTCCGTCGTCCACTCGCCGCCGACCGCGGGTGCCGCGTCGTATTCGGTCTACCTCGATGTCCCGGCCGACAACGCCGACGGTGAACTGGCGGGCGGCGTCTCCACCGGGATGACCACCGACGTGACGGAGCTCCGGGCCGCGCTCGACGTGGTGAGGGCGGCCGGCGTGGACCCGCACCGCTATTCGACCCTGGCGCGCCAGTACTGGCTCGCGGTCGGAGCGGAGAACGCCGACATCGACCTGGGGGAGTGGGAACCCGCCCGTGGTTTGGCGGCGAATCTCGACACGGTCGACAAGGTGTACGTCAACTACCTGCGCCTGTACAACTCCCACGACGGATACTGGTGGGCCGGGATGGCCGGGCTCGCGGGGATGTCGTTCGCCGCCGGATTCTGGGACCTCGACGAGGTCGGCGGGCTGCTCACCGTGCCGGGCGTGCACGAGGTGGGACTCGGGGTCGGAGGGGCGATGGCCGGCGTGCCGTGGGAGGTGGCACGCGAGATGCCGCGCGACGTGCACCTGCTGGCCACGGCCGGTCCGACCCTGCGGCGGCCGGATGTCGACTGGTACATGCACCGGCTACTCGTCATGCAGCGCCACATCTTCACGGACATGATCCCGGTGCACGAGGCCTACGCCGCAGGGGGATTGTCCGCGGTCGAGGAACTCGCCGCGGGAGGAGCGTACGACGACTACGCGCTGGAGTCCTGGCGGATGCTCGACGCGGGATCCCCCGACGGCCTGTCCGAGGCCCTGCTGCGGATGGCGTCCCGGGAGCAGAACCAGATCATCGCCGACCAGTGGGACGCCACCGCCGCCGGCCGCGGCGACCTCGGCAGGGTGCTCACCTACATCACCACCGTCGGCGGTGCCCCCGACATTCCTGGCGCACGCACGCTGGGGCAGTTCCGACCACTCTCGGTCCGCGCCGAGGTCGGCGGTCAGCCGGTGGTCGCCCACACGCCGCTCCCGGCCTTCAACTGGGCCGACCGCGAACCACGGTGGGAGTACATCGAACAGGACCTGGTGCCCGCGTACCGATCGCTCGTCCGCGACCGCCCCGACGAGGCGCCGCAGTATCTCGACGTGGGATTCCGTCCCCGCGCGGAGCAGAACCGGATCCTGGTGCGTCTTCCGGAGTTCGCCGGTCAGATGACCACGGGGTGGGCGGTCGTCCCGGGGCGGTAGGGGAGGACGATCACAACTCCCGGCAGGGCGACCGACTCGCCTGCTCGGAACCGCCCCTCGCCCTCGTGCCCGACAAGATGCTGACATCGTGTCGCGAAGATCACCGGGCCGGTGCCGCCCGGATGTGCGCCCGCTCGCCCTGCCGGCCCACCAGGCTGAGGAACTCCACCGGGCCGGCGCTCGTGGCGCCGAACCAGTGCGGGGTGCGGGTGTCGAACTCGGCCGCCTCGCCCGGCGTGAGGACGAGATCGTGCTCGCCGAGGACCAGTCGGAGCCTGCCGTCCAGGACGAACACCCAGTCGTAGCCCTCGTGGACGTGGAGGTGGGGCTCGTCGTCGTCACTCCCGGTGGGGAGCACGAACTTGTACGCCTGGATTCCGCCCGGTCGGCGCGACAACGGGATCACGGTCGCGCCGTGGTCGGTGGCGATCGGCTGCAGCGTCACCCTCGGGTCACCGGTCGGCGGGGCGTCGACGAGCTGGTCCAGGGTGACGCCGTGTGCCCGCGCCAGCGGCAGCAGTAGTTCGAGGGTGGGTCGGCGCTGCCCGGACTCGAGTCGCGACAGCGTGCTGGTGGAGATCCCGGTGGACTCTGCCAGCGCGGTCAGTGTGAGGTCGCGGCGTTGCCGGAGGGCCCTCAGCCGCGAACCCACGGCGTCGAGGGTGCGGGCGGTCGGATCGGTCATGCGCCGAGTTTGCCAGACTGGCAAGGTTAGTTGCGACATCCGGGTGAAGGGACCATCGTCGAGGGGGACGAGGCCCGGAACCGGTGGCCCGGAGAGCGGAGGTCGACAGATGGACTCGGACGATCGGGAACTGCGGGATGTGGTGGTGGTCGGTGGCGGGGCGGCCGGCCTGAGCGCCGCGCTGACGTCGGCCCGCGCCCGCCGTCGGGTGACGGTGGTGGACGCCGGCGAGCCGCGCAACGCTCCCGCCGAGGGGGTCCACGGGCTGCTCGCCCTGGACGGCGTGAGCCCGTCGGACCTGCTCGCGCGAGGCCGCGCGGAGGTCGGACGGTACGACGGCGAGGTCCTCGACGGCGAGGTCGTGGACACACGCACGGCCGGGCACGGCTTCGACGTGATCCTGCGCGACGGTTCGGTACTGCCCACCCGCACGCTGCTCATCGCGACCGGGGTGAGCGATGAACTCCCCGACATCCCCGGGGTCTCCGAGCAGTGGGGGCGCGGCGTCCTGCACTGCCCGTATTGCCACGGTTGGGAGGTGCGCGACCAGCGGATCGGCATCCTGGGGATCCACCCGATGTCCGCGCACCAGGCCATGCTGTTCCACCAGTGGAGCCGGGACATCACGTTCTTCGGCGGCGGTCGCCCGATCGACGAGCAGGATCGGGTCGCCCTGGCCGCCCTGGGCATCCCGATCGAGGAGCGGGGGATCTCGGGCGTGGTGGCCGACGGTGGGCGGGTGGTCGGCGTGGAGGTCGACGACGACGAAGTGATCGATCTGGACGCCGTGGTGGTGGCCACCCGGTTGACGGTCGGGGTCGAGCCGTACGCGGCCATCGGTCTGGAGGCGGTCGATCACCCGGTCGGCACGGTCATCCCGACCGACGAGATGGGCGCCACCCCGGTGCCGGGGGTGTGGGCCGCGGGCAACTGCGCCGATCTCATGGCGCAGGTCGGAGCCGCCGCCGCCCAGGGGGCCCGCGCCGCGCAGCAGATCAACGCCTCGCTGATCATGTCCGACCTCGAGAAGGCGATCGAGGTGCGCGATGGCACACGAGTTTGACCGCGCCTACTGGGACGACATCTGGGCGGGTGCCGGCGGCAGCGTCGGAGACGACGACGGTGACCGCCCGGCCGCGATGGCCGCGAACCCCCCGAACCCGCACCTGATCCGGGAGGTCTCCCGCCTCGTCCCCGGGACCGCGCTCGAGGCGGGCTGCGGCGCCGGGACCGAAGCGCTCTGGCTGGCCTCGCAGGGCTGGCAGGTCACCGGGGCGGACATCGCCGCGGAGGCGTTGACGATCGCCGCCCGGCGCTCGGCGGAGCTCGGGCTGTCCGGCCGGGTGTCGTGGGTGGAGGCGGACCTCTCGGCTTGGGAGCCTCCGGCGCGGTACGACCTGGTCACCACCCATTACGCCCACCCGGCGATTCCGCAGCTGGACTTCTACGAGCGGCTCGCCAGCTGGGTCGCCCCTCGCGGCACGCTGCTCATCGTCGGGCACCTGAACGACGCCGGGCATGGGCGGCACGGCGGGCACGTGACCCACGCCGGGCACGATCGCGGCGCCCATCCGCCGGCAGAGGCCGGTGTCACCGCGGCGTCCGTCACCGCGCGGCTCGAGGCCGACCGGTGGGAGATCGTCGCGGCCGAGGAAACCTCGCGCGAGATGCCGGGCCACGGCGGCGCGCCCGTGACGGTCCACGACGTCGTCGTCACAGCCACTAGGAGGCCCTGAGGCGGTGGGTCGCGGCGTGTGGCCGACCCGCGCGACGGTGGCGAAGGTAGTTCTTATACATGGCCCGTGTCATCCCCGCTCACCCCGTCTACGGACATCCCACCGAGGAGAAGGTGGTCGACCTCCTCCGCGACCAGCTCTCCGACGACAGCCTGATCGTCGTGGGTCAGCGGGTGTCCACATACGAGAAGGAACACGAGGTCGACATCCTCGTGGCGATGCCCGGCGCGGGGATCGTGGCGATCGAGGTCAAGGCCGGGCAGATCGCGATCGAGGACGGCCGGTGGGTTCAGGGCAGCGGCACCAAGAAGGTCACCATCGACCCGGTCGCCCAGTGCCGCGACGCCCTCTACGCGTTGCGCGGGTACGTCAGTGAGGATCCGCGGTGGCCGGATCAGCTCCAGCGCTGGACCCACATGCTGGTGTTCCCGAACGCCTCGATCCCCGCGGACTTCGCGATGCCGGAGATCCCGCGAGACCGGATCGTGGACCGCGATCAGCTCGACGACCTCGCGATGATCGCCTTCCGGTTGGCCCGGGACTCGGGCGCGGCTGACCGTCCGTTCCTGTCCGCGGACACCGTCGACCGGCTGTCCGAGATCCTCGGAGGTCGGGGGATGCCCCAGCGCGACGTGGTGGCCCGCGCGGCCGAGAACGCCGACATCGCCGACGCGCTCACCCGTGAACAGTCGGTGCTCCTGCGGGCGGTCGACGCCCTGCCGCGGGTGGAGATCCGGGGCGGCGCCGGTAGCGGTAAGACCTATCTGGCCCTGGAACAGGCACGACGGTTGTCAAGGGACGGGCAGCGGGTCGCACTGATCTGCTACTCGCACGGGCTGGCCAGCTACCTCAAGCGGGTCACCAGCGGATGGAAGCGCCGGGAGAGGCCCGCGTACGTCGGTGAGTTCCACGCCCTGGGCGTCGACTGGGGCGCGCCGGTGGGGCCGGATGAGCGAATTCGGTCCACCGAGACGGTGCGGTGGTGGGAGGAGGATCTGCCCCGGTTGATGTCCGACCTCGCGGACGAACTGCCCGACGGCAAGCGATTCGACGCCGTGATCGTCGACGAGGCCCAGGACTTCGCCGACAGTTGGTGGCAGCCGGTCGTCGGAGCGCTGCGTGACAGGGAGAACGGTCGGCTCATGATCGTCGGCGACGCGGGCCAGAGTGTGTTCGAGCGTGCCGGCCGTCCGCCCGTGGACCTCGTGCCGCTCGTGCTGGACCACAACCTGCGCAATACGCGGCAGATCGCCAGCGCGTTCATGCCGCTGGTGGGTCAGCGCATGGAGTTGCGCGGCGGCACAGGTCCCGCCGTCCGGTACGTGGAGGTGCCGGAGGGCGCCGATCCCGTCGCGGTGGGTGACGACGAGGCGATGCGGCTGCTCGACGAGGGGTGGGAGCCCCGCGATGTGGCGCTGTTGACCATCGGCTCGCGTCACCCCATGCAGGTCGAGCTCCAGGAGGACGGCAACGACGCCTACTGGGAGACGTTCTGGGACGGCGAGGACATCTTCTACGGTCACGTCCTCGGCTTCAAGGGTCTCGAACGACGTGCCGTGGTCCTGGTGTGCAACAGCTACGCGGGCATCGACCGCCTCCGCGAGCGCATCTACGTGGGACTGTCACGGGCGACGGACGTACTCGTGGTGGTGGGGGAGATCGACACCTGAGCTCTCGCGGACGACACCGGCCGCCCCGGCCTCGAGGGGAGGCCGGGGCGGCCGGGGCGCGACGGAGTGGTGGATCAGCTCCCGAGGTCGGTCTCGCCCTCGACGAGCTCGGCTTGCTCGGCCCTCTGGTTGCCGTGCGAGACGGCGATCTTGCGCGGCTGGGCCTCTTCGGCCACCGGGATCACCAGGCGCAGGACGCCGTCGGTGTAGTCGGCCTCGATCTTGTCGGTCGCCAGGCCCTTGCCCATGGCGAGCTGCCGGGCGAAGGTCCCCGACTGCCGCTCGTGCATGAGCCACTGCGCGTCACCCTCGGCAGGCGCCCGCCGCTCGGCGCGGACAGTGAGGGTGCGGTCCTCCACGTCGATGTCGATGGTGGAGGGGTCGACCCCTGGCATATCGATGAGCCCGACGAAGCGATCGCCCTCCTTGTAGAGGTCCATCGGCAGGGAAGTCGAGGCGGTGGCGCTGCGGAGCCCCTCGCCCAGGAGGCGATCGAGCTCACGGAACGGATCGAAACGGGTGCTGGTGGCCATGATGGTCTCCTTCTGGGCTGATCGGTGTGCGCCCGGTATCTCCGGGGTCGCACACGGTTCAACCCTCGAGCGGAGTTGAGTATTCCCGACTCAGGTCGACATTTTTCGGTTGAGTCCGCTCCGCTCAGCCCGGAGGCCGACGTGGTTCACGGGAAGGCCGGCTTCGGTGGAACCGGAGGGGTACCTCGCGCCGTCACCCCGAGTAGGAGAGGCTCGGGCGCCCACCGAGAACGGGCGTCCACAGTGTGCGGACATCGGGGCGGGTGCCTCGGCTATGGCCTGGTGGAGAGCCCTCGCGTTCGAAGGTCAGACGATGCGGGGGTCCGATTCCCCTGAGGTGTTCGTCCTCCTGACCTTCAGCGTGATGTTCTTCGTCGCGGCCGATCTGACGGGGGCAATTCTTCTCTGGCATCTGAAGTGGAGTGAACGAACCATCATGAGGACTCGTGCCGCGGTGGCGGGACTGATCATCGTGTACGGCGCGACGTCCACCACGACGCTCGCCCTCATCGCGGCGTCCGAGTGGGCGCTGGGTGCGATCCTGCCGGGGGCGTTCACCGCCTACGTTCTGCATTTCACTGTTCGCGGGCACCGCGTCCGCCGGGACCGGCGGGACAGTCCCCACCCCGTGGAGTCGTGAAACGTTGTCGCACGGCTGGTCGTTCTTCGCCGTGGCTCTCCCTTACTCCCGGACGAGGTTCCCGGGGAAAGCGCTCGTCCCGGCGGGTTTCGACGCTGACGAAGCCCGGGATCGGCGACTCCACGCCGGACCCGCCCCAGGGCGCGGGTGCGCGCGCCGGATCCCCGGGATCCACCCGCGCAGGTGGCCCGGATCGCGGTGCTCGCGGCCGCTACTAGACTGGTGAAAGGTCGTCGCGTGCGGCGTCCGCAGTACCGCGTTCTCCGGAACGCGGTGCTCGCGGGCCCGTTCGTGCCGTCCCGGCACCCCACTGAAAGGCCACACCATGCTCTCCCGCATCGACCTGCGCGGTCGCTCACTCGGCACGGCCGAGTTGCGGCGCACACTCCCGCGCGGCGCCGCCGACGTCGACTCGGTCGTCGACACCGTCCGCCCGGTGGTCGAGGCGATCCGCGAGCACGGGGCCCCGGCCGCACTCGAGTACGGCGAGAAGTTCGATTCGGTCCGTCCGGCGTCGGTGCGGGTCCCGGCCGAGGTCATCGCCCGGGCGGTCGACGAGTTGGACCCTGACGTCCGAGCCGCGCTGTCCGAGGCGATCCGTCGTGCCCGCATCGTCCACTCAGCGCAGCGCCGCGGTGACACCGTCACCGAGGTCGCCCCCGGGGGGTTCGTCACCGAGCGGTGGGTACCGGTCGAACGCGTGGGCCTCTACGTTCCCGGCGGCAAAGCCGTTTACCCCTCCAGCGTCATCATGAACGTCGTACCGGCGCAGGTCGCCGGGGTCGGGTCGCTGGCAGTGGCCTCTCCGCCCCAGGCGGATTCCGGTGGCTGGCCGCACCCGACCATTCTCGCCGCGTGCTCACTGCTCGGGGTCGAGGAGGTCTGGGCGGTGGGCGGCGCCCAGGCCGTGGCGTTGCTCGCGTACGGCGGTCAGGACACGGATGACTCCGTTCTCGAGCCCGTCGACATGGTCACCGGGCCCGGCAACGTGTACGTCACCGCCGCCAAGCGCCTGTGCCGCAGCGTCGTGGGCATCGACTCCGAGGCGGGCCCCACCGAGATCGCCATCCTCGCGGATGACACCGCCGACCCGGTCCACGTCGCGTACGACCTCATCAGCCAGGCGGAGCACGACCCGAACGCCGCGAGCGTCCTGGTCACCCACTCCGAGACGTTGGCGGACGCCGTGGACCGCGAGATCGAGTCGCGCTACGAGGTGACCCTCAACTCGGACCGGGTGCGCGAGGCGCTCGAGGGTCCGCAGTCGGGCATCGTCCTGGTGGACGATATCGAGGCCGGTCTGCGGGTGGTCGACGCCTACGCAGCCGAGCACCTCGAGGTCCAGACCCGCAATTCCGCAGCCGACGCCGCCCGCGTGCGCAATGCCGGCGCGATCTTCGTGGGCGCCTACTCGCCCGTCCCGCTCGGGGACTACGCGGCGGGGTCCAACCACGTCCTGCCCACGTCCGGTACGGCGCGACACTCGTCGGGGTTGAGCGTGCAGACCTTCCTCCGGGGGATCCATGTCGTCGACTACGACCAGGCCGCCCTCAAGGAGATCGCGCCGACCGTGGTCGCACTCGCGGACGCCGAGCGGCTGCCCGCGCACGGTGAGGCCGTACGGGCCCGATTTGAGGACCTCGGCGCGGGAGAGGACGGACGATGACCGATTCCCCACGTCCCGGAGTCGGGCTCGGCGCCCTCCCGCTGCGAGAGAATCTCCGCGGACAGAGCGCCTACGGGGCCCCGCAGCTCGAGGTCCCCGTACAGCTCAACACCAACGAGAACCCACACCCGCCCAGCGCGGAACTGGTCGCCGACATCGCCGGCGCCGTCGCCGCAGCCGCCGAAGACCTCAACCGCTATCCCGACCGCGACGCCGTCGCACTGCGCACCGACCTGGCCTCGTACCTGACCCGCCAGACCGGCGTCGATCTGGACGTGGACATGGTCTGGGCCGCCAACGGTTCCAACGAGATCCTGCAGCAGCTGCTGCAGGCGTTCGGCGGGCCCGGGCGCAGCGCCATGGGCTTCGTCCCCAGTTACTCGATGCACCCGATCCTCGCGGCCGGAACCGATACCGAGTGGATCCCGGTGGATCGCGGGTCCGACCTGTCCATCGATATCGCCGCTGCGGTGGCGGCGATCGAGGAGCACCGGCCGGACGTGGTGTTCGTCACCACGCCCAACAACCCCACGGGGCACGTGGTCGACCTCGACGACCTGCGACGCCTGCTCGACATGGCCCCCGGCATCGTGGTGGTGGACGAGGCGTACGCGGAGTTCTCGCCGTCCCCGAGCGCCTGCACCCTGCTCGCCGACTATCCGACCAAGCTCGTCGTGTCGCGGACCATGAGCAAGGCGTTCGCCTTCGCGGGTGGCAGGCTCGGCTACTTCGCGGCCGACCCGTCCTTCGTCGAGGCCGTACTGCTCGTACGGTTGCCCTACCACCTGTCGATGATCGCGCAGGCCGCTGCCCGTGCGGCGCTTCGTCACGCCGACGAGACGTTGGCCTCCGTCGCGCTGCTCGCCGGGGAACGCAAGCGCGTCACCGCCGGGCTGGAGGAGCAGGGCTTCGAGGTGCTTCCCAGCGAGGCCAACTTCGTGCTCTACGGGCCGTTCGTGGACGCGACGCGCGCGTGGCGGCGTTATCTGGACGCCGGCGTGCTGATCCGCGACGTGGGCATCCCGGGTCGACTTCGTGCGACCATCGGGCTCGAGCACGAGAATGATCGGCTGCTGCGGGTGAGCGCCGAATTGGCGGTCGACGAGATCGAGACCCGAACCGAGGAGAAGCGATGAGTGAACAGACCGCGCGGCGGGGTCGTGTCGAGAGGTCGACCAGGGAGTCGTCGATCGTCGTGGAGATCGACCTCGACGGGACGGGCCGGTCCGACATCTCGACCGGGGTGCCGTTCTTCGACCACATGCTGACGGCCTTCGGCCAGCACGGTGCCTTCGATCTCACCGTGCGCGCGACCGGTGACAGCGAGATCGAAGCGCACCACACGGTGGAGGACACCGCGATCGTCCTGGGACAGGCGCTCGCGCAGGCCCTCGGCGACAAGCGCGGCATCCGCCGCTTCGGTCAGTGTTCCCTGCCCATGGACGAGACGCTCGCCGAGGCGATCGTCGACGTCTCCGGACGGCCCTACTTCGTCCACACCGGTGAGCCCGAGATGATGGTCGGCTACGTCGTGATCGGTCACGACAGCGCGCCCTACGGAACGGTGCTCAACCGGCACGTGTTCGAGACCCTCGCCTACAACGCCCGGATCGCGTTGCACGTCCGCGTGCACTACGGCCGCGATCCGCACCACATCACCGAGGCCGAGTACAAGGCGGTCGCGCGTGCTCTGCGCGCAGCCGTCGAGCCGGACCCGCGGATCACCGGCATCCCCTCGACCAAGGGCGCGCTGTGATGCCGGCGTGACCCCGCGCGTCCACACCCCGGGGGCGTTCTCGAAGCTGGCGCGTACCCCCGGGGTCCCGGCCGCGTTCGTCCTGGTCCTGCTCGCCTTCGGCGGGTTCTCCCTGCTGCTGCCCGTGGTGCCGCTCGCCGTGGTCCGTGGTGGCGGGAGTGAGTTCGTCGCGGGCGCCACCACCGGTGTGTTCATGACCGTGACCGTCCTGTTCCAGCTCGCCACCCCGAGAGTCACGGCCGCGATCGGTTATCGCTGGGTACTGGGTATCGGCAGCGCGCTGCTCGGTCTCCCCTCGGGTCTGCTCGCACTGTTCGACGGCCCGTTCGCGGTATTGGCGATCAGTGGAGTGCGAGGCGCAGGATTCGGCATGATGACCGTCGCCGGCTCGGCTCTGGTGGCAGAACTCGCGCCCCCCGGCATGCTCGGTCGGGCGACGTCGCTGATCGGACTCGCCGTCGGCATCTCCGAAGCCATCTTCCTGCCGGTCGGCCTGTGGCTGCTCGACCTCTTCGGCCTGCCCACGGTGGCCTGGGCGGCCACCGGGTTCGGCGTCGTGGGACTGGTCGCCGCCGCTCGACTGCCTCACGTGTTCCCGAGCCCCCCGGGGGAGTCGGACCAGTCGGCGCTCGGCCCGAGGCAGGTCGTTCTCCTCCTGGCCGGGCCGTTCCTGGTCATGGTGGCGGTGACCCTGCCCTACGGAGCAGCGGCATCGTTCCTGTCACCCGCGTTGGATTCCATCGTCTCCGGAAGCGGCGCGGTCGTCGCCGGCGTGGGACTCGGACTATTGGGCGCCGGTGTCATCGTCGGCCGCACCGTCGCCGGGCTCATCTCGGACCGACGTGGACCCGGGGCACTGGTCTGGCCGGGTCTCGGGGTGGCGGCACTCGGAATGCTCGGCATCGCCGGGTTGTTGACGATTGAGGTGAGCCCCTGGTGGTTCCTCGTCCCGACCGTCATCTTCGGTCTCGGGTTCGGAGCCGTCCAGAACGAAGCCCTGGTCGCGTCGTTCGAACGGATGCCGCGCTCGCGCCTGGGGACGGCGTCCGCGTCGTGGAACATCTCCTTCGACGCCGGTACCGGTCTCGGATCCGTCGTCATGGGCGGGTTCGCCGGCTTCGGCTACGTCGTGCTGTTCACCGTGGCGGCCGGAGTCGTCCTCGCGGTGGGCGGCCCGGCGGCGGTGGGCGCCCGACGCACCAGGCCCACGCGCGATCTGACCCTGACCGACACCGGCGATAAGGTGAACCAATGACGACTTCCGCCACACGGGTAGCACTCCTGGACTACGGCTCGGGAAACCTGCGGTCCGCGCACCGTGCGCTCGAGCGGGTCGGCGCCGAGGTCGAGCTCACCTCGGATCCCCGCGTCGCCACCGAGGCGGAGGCGCTGGTCGTGCCGGGGGTCGGCGCGTTCGCCGCCTGCATGAAGGGCCTCGAAGCGGTCAAGGGCCCCCGGATCATCGGTGAGCGTCTCGCCGGCAGCCGGCCCGTCCTGGGAATCTGCGTCGGCATGCAGGTCATGTTCGAGCGAGGCACCGAGTTCTCGGACGGGGAGCACGAGGACTCGCCGGGCGTCCCCGGGTGTGGTGAGTGGCCCGGTGTGGTGGAGAAGCTGCACGCGCCTGTGCTGCCGCACATGGGTTGGAACACCGTCGAGGTGCCCTCGAACAGCGTCCTGTTCGCCGGCATGCCCGCCGACGAGCGGTTCTACTTCGTCCACTCCTACGGCGTCCAGCACTGGGAGATGGAGCCGTCGGATCATCTGCGCGCCCCGGACGTCACCTGGGCCGAGCACGGCACCAGGTTCATCGCGGCTGTGGAGAACGGGCCGCTGTCGGCCACTCAGTTCCACCCCGAGAAATCGGGCGACGCGGGACTGCAGCTCCTCGAGAACTGGATCCGTTCTGTCCGATAGGGGTGAAGGGGACCGGGCCCCGGTGTCCTTCGCCGTGCTCGCGCTGGGCGTGGCCGGGGCGGGAGTCCTCGGCCTCGCGCTGACCGCGATCGCGGTGGCCGTGCTCCCCGTGCCGCCGGTCGGCAAGGCCGTCGTCGCACTGGTCGGGCTGATCCTCGCGGTCGCGGCGATGGGTCTGGTGTCCAACCGCATCACCGATCGCGCGATCCGCGCCGAGTACGGCGAGGAGCCCGGCGGGCAGGCGGAGCGCCCCGGTGACGACGGACTAGGCTGATGGCCGTGACCAACGCCAATTATCTCGAACTCCTGCCCGCCGTCGACGTCGCAGACGGTCAGGCCGTCCGTCTCGTACAGGGGGAGGCCGGGACCGAGACCTCGTACGGGGCGCCGCTCGACGCGGCGCTGCAGTGGCAGCGTGACGGTGCGGAATGGGTTCACCTCGTGGACCTCGATGCCGCGTTCGGCCGGGGCTCGAATCGCGATCTCCTCGCCGAGGTCGTGGGGGCGCTCGACGTCAAGGTCGAGATGTCCGGTGGCATCCGCGATGACGATTCGCTCGAGGCCGCCCTGGCCACCGGCTGTGCGCGCGTGAACCTCGGTACGGCCGCGTTGGAGAACCCGGAGTGGTGTGCCTCGGCCATCGCCCGGCACGGCGATCGGATCGCGGTGGGACTCGACGTGCGAGTGGTCGACGGCGAGCCCAGGCTGCGTGGTCGCGGATGGGTCTCCGACGGCGGCAACCTCTGGGAGGTTCTCGAGCGTCTGGACGCGGACGGCTGCGCCCGGTACGTCGTCACCGACGTGTCCAAGGACGGCATGCTGAACGGGCCCAACCTCGAGATGCTCTCGCAGGTGTGCGCGGCCACCGATGCCCCTGTCGTGGCGTCGGGCGGTGTCTCCTCGGTCGCGGACCTCGAGGCCATCGCCACGCTGGTTCCGCAGGGTGTGGAGGGCGCGATCGTCGGCAAGGCGCTCTACGCGGGCCGGTTCACCCTTCCCGAGGCGCTCGCCGCCGTCAGCCGACGCTGACCACGCGGCCTCGTGACCGCCAGGTAGCTTCCCGACCCCGCATGACCTCGAGCAGGAGGCCCGAGATGGACGATCAGACCGGAAATGCCCTGCCGACGGACCTCCCCGTCGACCCGGCCGAGGCGCTCGCACTGGCGACGCGCGTGCTCGACGAGGTGACTCCTCGCTTCGTCGAGGGGGTCGGCGCGAAGGGCATCCAGAACAAGGGATCGCGCAACGACTTCGCGACCGAACTGGACCTCGAGTTGGAACGCCGTATCTCGGAGGCCCTGAGGGAGGGGACAGGGCTCGAGGTGCACGGTGAGGAGTACGGCGGTCCGCCCGTCAACGAGGGCACCCTCTGGGTGGTGGACCCCGTCGACGGCACGGCCAACTACTCGTTGGGCATCCCGACCGCCGGCATCCTGGTCTCGTTGGTCCACGAGCGTCAGCCGGTGCTGGGGCTGACCTGGTTGCCGCTGCTGGGGATGACGTTCACCTCGATCGCGGGGGGACCGCTCAAGGAGAACGGCGCGGAGGTCTCGCAGATCTCCGACGTCTCCATCCGCGACGTCGCACTGGGGCTGGGTTCCCTCAACACCGGTGCCCGCACGACCTACCCTCCGGCGTATCGCCGCGAGGTCTTCGAGCAGCTCACGCTCGACGCGGCCCGGACCCGCAAGTTCGGCTCCACCGGGGTGGACCTGTCTTTCGTCGCGTCGGGGCGACTGTCGGCGGCGGTCAGCTTCGGCAACTTCGCGTGGGACAACGCGGCCGGCGCCTCCCATGTCCGCGCAGCGGGTGGTGTGGTCACCGACCTCACGGGGGAGCCCTGGTCCACCGACTCCCAGTCCATCCTCGCCGCGGGCCCGCGAGCCCACGCGGAGGTCCTCGACACGATCCGTCAACTCGGCGAGCCGAGCAACTTCTTCGAGGCCGGGCGACGGCGCGCCACTCCGGAACCCGAGAGCCCCCGTCCGTGGCTACAGAGCGGGCGGTGACCGGATCATGACACTCGCCACCAGGGTCATCCCGTGCCTCGACGTGGACGCCGGGCGCGTGGTCAAGGGCGTCAACTTCCTCGACCTCCGCGACGCGGGTGATCCCGTGGAGTTGGCCGCCGCCTATGACGAGCAGGGCGCCGACGAGCTGACCTTCCTCGACGTGACCGCGTCGTCGTCGGGTCGCGGGACCATGATCGACGTGGTCAAGCGCACCGCCGAGCAGATCTTCATCCCCCTCACCGTGGGAGGAGGCGTGCGTACCGAGGAGGACGTCAACCAGTTGCTGCGGGCCGGCGCGGACAAGGTGAGCGTCAACACCGCCGCCATCGCCCGCCCCGAGCTGCTCGGCGAGCTCAGTCGACGATTCGGCTCGCAGTGCATCGTCCTGTCCGTGGACGCGCGGACCGTACCCGAGGGGTCCGAGCAGACCCCGTCGGGATGGGAGGTCACCACGCACGGTGGTCGCCGCGGTACCGGCATCGACGCCGTCGAGTGGGCGCGGCGCGGGCAGGAGCTCGGCGTGGGCGAGATCCTGCTCAACTCGATGGACGCCGACGGCACCAAGGCGGGTTTCGACCTGGCGATGGTGAAGGCGGTCCGCGAGGCGGTGTCGATACCCGTCATCGCCTCGGGCGGTGCCGGTGCGGTCGAGCACTTCGCTCCGGCGGTCCACGCCGGGGCCGACGCCGTCCTCGCGGCCAGTGTCTTCCACTTCGGGGCGATGACCATCGGCGACGTGAAGGACGCGCTCGCGGCAGAGGGGATCACGGTCCGATGAGCGCCCACGTCCTGGATCGGTCGATCGCCGAGAGGCTGTCGCGCAACGCCGACGGCCTGGTCGCCGCGGTCGTGCAGGACGCGACGTCGGGCAGGGTGCTCATGATGGCGTGGATGGATGACGCCGCGCTGGCGGAGACGCTGGCGACCCGGCGGGGTGTGTACTACTCCCGCTCGCGTGGGCAACGGTGGGTCAAGGGGGATACCTCCGGCCACGTGCAACACGTGCGTCGCGTGGAGATCGACTGCGACGGAGACACCGTCCTGCTCCATGTCGACCAGACCGGCGCGGCCTGCCACCGGGGCACCACCAGCTGTTTCGACACCGCAACCCTGCTCGGAGAGGACTGAACGGCGTGCCCTTCATCCAGATCAACCAACTCGACGGGATGGCCGCGGCGGACAAGGCCCGCGTCATCGAGGCGGTCACGGCCGCGTACGCCGAGGCCTCGGGCAAGGACCCGGCGAAGGTGTGGGTCCACGTCCACGACATGCCGCACGATTCCTTCGGGATCGCCGGCAAGGCCTTCGGATGAGCACCGAGACGACCACGTTCGAACAGTTCCGCGCGCTCGCCGCGGGCCACCGGGTCGTGCCGGTGGTGCGCACGGTGTTGGCGGATTCCGAGACCCCGTTGTCCGCGTACGTCAAGCTCGCCGGCGACCGACCGGGGACGTTCCTGCTGGAGTCGGCGGAGCACGGGCGCTCGTGGTCGCGGTGGTCGTTCATCGGCTGTGGGGCGGCCGCCGCGTTGACCGTCGACGGCTCGGGCGAGGCGACGTGGTGGGGCAACGTGCCCGCGGGCGCGCCCACCGGCGGTGACCCGCTGGACGCGCTCCGGAGGACACTCGACCTGTTGCGCACCGATCAGATCCCGGGACTTCCCCCGTTGACGTCGGGGATGGTCGGTTACCTCGGGTACGACATCGTGCGCCGGCTCGAGCGGATCCGGCCCGACACCGTCGACGACCTGCAGGTGCCGGAGATGGTCCAGTTGCTGGCCACGGATCTGGCGGCGTTCGATCATCATGAGGGCCGCATCCATCTCATCGCCAACGCGGTCAACTGGGACGGCAGCGACGAGCGGGTCGAGCAGGCCTACGCGGACGCGGTGGCCCGGGTCGACTCGATGACGGCGCGGCTAGCCGACCCGGGGACGGGCGGCGTGAGCGTGTTCGACACTCCCGCCCCCGATGTGCGTCGCTGCACCGACGAGTCGACGTACCACGCGCGGGTCGCCGACATCATCGAGCAGATCTACTCGGGCGAGGCCTTCCAGGTGGTGCTCAGTCAGCGGTTCGAGGTCGACACCGCCGCCTCGCCGCGCGACGTCTACCGGATTCTGCGCACCACCAACCCGAGCCCCTACATGTTCCTCATGACGATCCCGGACGGTAGCGGGGAGGACGGGTTCGGCGATACCGCCTTCACCATCGTGGGATCGAGCCCGGAGGCGTTGGTGACCGTCCAGGACGGGGCGGCGACGACCCATCCGATCGCGGGGACCAGACCGAGGGGCGACGACGAGGAGCACGACGTCCTGCTCGCCAAGGACCTGGTGGATGACGCCAAGGAGAACGCCGAACACCTGATGTTGGTCGATCTCGGTCGCAACGACCTCGGCCGGGTCTGCGTGCCGGGCACGGTGGAGGTGACCGAGTTCCGCCAGGTCGAGCGCTACAGCCATGTGATGCACCTCGTGTCCACGGTGACCGGGCGCCTGGCCGACGGGCAGACGGGCATCGACGCCGTGACCGCCTGTTTCCCGGCCGGCACGCTGTCCGGTTCGCCCAAGCCCCGCGCACTGCAGATCATCGAGGACCTCGAGGACACGCGACGCGGTGTGTACGGGGGCGTGGTCGGCTACGTCGATTTCGCCGGCAACACCGATCAGGCCATCGCGATCCGGTCGGCCGTGATCAAGGACGGCACGGCCTACGTCCAGGCGGGTGCCGGCATCGTCGCCGATTCGGTTGCCGCCTCGGAGGATGCGGAGTGCCGCAACAAGGCGATGGCGGTCCTGCGGGCCGTCGCAGCCGCGGAGACACTGCGCGACGCCGGGGAGGGCCGGTGACCCACCGCGCCCGTCTGCTGGTCCCCGTCGTGCTGTTGGTGGTGGGGGCGGCGCTGCTGTGGGTCGCCTCGCGGATGGTGTGGCTCGACGTGGTGGCCTTCAACGACCAGTCGGGAGAGGGCCGACGGGCCCTGACCGGAGCGGACTGGCAACCCGCCCTCGTCCCGCTCGCACTGGGCGCGCTGGCGGCGATCGCCGCTGTGGCCCTGGTCCGAGGTACTGCCGCGCGAGCGGTGGGCGCCGTCATCGCGCTGCTCGGCGTGGCCGCCGGGGGCCTCATGGCGATGTCGGTGGGGGAGGTCGACGCCGACCGGGTCCACTCGGTGATCACGAGTGACGAGGGCCTGGCCCGGACCGATGCCGGGCCGGGTTCCGAGGGCGCGGAGGCGATCCCGCAGTGGTCGGAGATCACCGAGTTGTCGACCCGGCCCGCGGGACCCGTGATCACCGGCGCGGGCGCCGTCGCCCTGTTGGCGGCGGGGATCGTCGTCCTGGCCAGTCCGGCCCGCCCGGTGCGCCGTGACGACCGGTACGTGACCCCGGCGGCCCGGCGGGAGGGTGCGGCGACCGGACCGGACACGGAGGACGACGCCGGGCGGGATCTGTGGCAGGAGTTGGACGACGGACGGGATCCGACCGGCTGACCGGGTCGGGGCGGTCCCGATTCGGGAACCCCGGCCGGGACCTCTATTGTCGATCTCGATCACACTTTCCGCCCTACGACTGCAGAGGGAGGTCACGGTGGGTACCGTGCTCGACTCGATTCTCGACGGGGTCCGTGAGGACGTCGCGGCCCGTGAGGCCGTCATCGATATGGCGGCCGTGAAGAAGGCGGCCCAGTCGGCGCCGGACCCGCTCGACGCGCTCAAGGCGTTGCGCGATCCCGGGGTGGGCGTCATCGCCGAGGTCAAGCGAGCCAGCCCGTCCAAGGGCGCCCTGGCCGAGATCCCCGACCCCGCCGTCCTGGCCCGGATGTACGAGGAGGGCGGGGCGCGCGTCATCTCCTGCCTCACCGAGGAGCGCCGTTTCAACGGCAGCCTGGCCGATCTCGACGCGGTCCGCCGCGCGGTCGACATCCCGGTTCTGCGGAAGGACTTCGTGGTGGGGCCGTACCAGATCCACGAGGCGCGGGCGCACGGCGCGGATCTGATCCTGCTCATCGTGGCCGCGCTCGAGCAGGACGCCCTGGTGTCGCTCCTCGATCGCACCGAGTCGCTGGGTATGACGGCGTTGGTGGAGGTCCACACCGAGGAGGAGGCCGACCGCGCGCTGGAGGCCGGAGCCACGGTCATCGGTGTCAACGCCCGCAACCTCAAGACACTCGAGGTCGACAGGGACGTGTTCTCCAGGATCGCGCCCGGGCTCCCGTCCGACGTCGTCAAGATCGCCGAGTCCGGGGTCCGGGACGCCTCGGACCTCCTGGCGTACGCCAGCGTCGGGGCGGACGCCGTGCTCGTGGGCGAGGGACTGGTGACGCAGGGCGACCCGCGGGCGGCCTGCAACGCCCTGGCCACGGCCGGTGCCCACCCGTCCTGCCCGCAGGGACCCCGCTAGTCCGGTGCCGCCGGCTTCAGGCAGACTGGGGACGTGAACTCCAAGGATTTTCCGTCACTGCCCACCATGGGAGAGGTGCTCCGGTCCACCACCGGACATGAGCCCGACCAGCGGGGCCACTGGGGGCCGTTCGGCGGCCGTTACGTCCCCGAGGCCCTGATGGCGGTGGTCGACGAGGTGACCGACGCCTACGCCAAGGCCCGGGCGGACGACGAGTACCTCGACGAGCTCGACCGGTTGCAGCTCCACTACTCGGGTAGGCCGTCGCCGTTGTACGAGGCGACGCGGTTCGGTGCGGAGATCGGTGCGCGGGTGTTCCTCAAGCGCGAGGACCTCAACCACACGGGTTCCCACAAGATCAACAACGTCCTCGGCCAGGCGCTGCTCGCGCAGCGGATGGGCAAGAAGCGGGTGATCGCGGAGACCGGCGCCGGTCAGCACGGGGTGGCCACGGCGACGGCGTGTGCCCTCCTCGGCCTCGAGTGCAAGGTCTACATGGGCGCGGTGGACGTGCGCAGGCAGGCGCTCAACGTGGCGCGGATGCGGTTGCTCGGTGCCGAGGTCGAGGCCGTGGAGATCGGTTCGGCCACGTTGAAGGACGCGATCAACGAGGCGATGCGGGACTGGGTCGCCCACGCGGACGACACCTATTACGCGTTCGGTACCGCGGCCGGGCCGCACCCCTTCCCGACGATGGTCCGCGACTTCCAGCGCGTCGTCGGCGCCGAGGCCCGGGTGCAGATCCTCGATCAGGCCGGTCGGCTGCCGGACGCCGCCGTGGCGTGCGTCGGCGGTGGTTCCAACGCGATCGGGTTGTTCCATTCGTTCATCGACGACGAATCGGTTCGTCTGGTCGGGTGCGAGGCCGGGGGTGACGGCGTGGGGTCCGGACGCACCGCGGCGACCGTCAACGCGGGGACGCCCGGGGTCTTCCAGGGTTCGTACGCCCATCTCATGCAGGACTCCGACGGGCAGACGATCGAGTCCCATTCGATCTCGGCGGGCCTGGACTACCCGGGTGTCGGGCCCGAGCATTCGCGCCTGGCGGAGATCGGGCGGGCCGAGTACCGCCCGATCACGGATACCCAGGCCATGGACGCGTTCGCTCAGTTGTGCCGCACCGAGGGCATCATCCCCGCCATCGAGTCGGCGCACGCGATCGCCGGTGCCGCGCAGCTCGCCGCGGAGGGCGTGGACCTCATCCTGGTCAACGTCTCCGGTCGCGGCGACAAGGACGTCGACACCGCCGCCCGGTGGTTCGGCCTGTTGGACGGGGGGACCCCGCCCGAGGCCGGGGTGGATTCGAGCCAGGGCGCCGACGACGGCGCGGGCGAGTTCGCGGACGGAGGAGTCGAGGGATGAGCGTTCTCAGTGACGTGTTCGAGCGGTGCCGGAGCGAGGACCGGGCCGCGCTCATCGGCTACTACCCGGCGGGTTACCCGACTCTCGAGGGGTCGATCGACGCCGTGCGCACGATGGTCGAGGGCGGATGCGACATCGTCGAGGTCGGCATCCCGTACTCCGATCCCATGATGGACGGGCCGACCATCCAGGCCGCCGCCGACACCGCGATCGAGGCCGGGTTCCGCGTGGCGGACACCTTTGAGGTGGTCCGCGCGGTCGCCGCGGCCGGTGCGGTCCCCGTGGTCATGACCTATTGGAACCCGGTGCTCCAGTACGGTGTCGACCGTTTCGCTGCCGACCTCGCCGCCGCCGGCGGTACCGGCGTCATCACGCCCGACCTCATCCCCGACGAGGCCGACGACTGGATCGCCGCGTCGGACGCCCACGGAATCGACCGGGTGTTCCTCGTCGCGCCGTCGTCGACCCCCGAGCGACTCGCGATGACGCTCTCCCACACGGGCGGTTTCGTCTACGTCCAGGCCGTCATGGGTGTCACCGGCGCCCGGGACGTCGTCTCGGACGCGCCCCGGACCCTCACCGCGCGGGTCCGTGAGATCTCCGGCCTCGCCTGTGGGGTCGGGCTGGGGGTGCGCAACGGTGAGCAGGCGGCCGAGATCGCCTCGTACGCCGACGGCGTGATCGTCGGGTCGGCACTCATCACGGCGGCGACCGAGGGGCTCGACGCCCTCGGGAGGCTGACCGCCGAGTTGGCCGAGGGCGTCCGTCGAACCGGAGCAGCGTCGTGATCCCCAGCCCTCCCCAGGGCGTCTGGGAGATCGGTCCGTTCCCCCTGCGTGCGTATGCCCTGTGGATCATCCTCGGCATCGTCGTCGCCATCTGGTGGGGCGAGAAGCGCTGGGTCGCCCGTGGCGGCCGGGCCGGGGTCGTGATCGACACGGCGCTGTGGGCGATCCCCTTCGGCCTGATCGGCGGACGGATCTACCACGTGGCCACCGATTGGTACCGCTACTTCGGAGAGGGCCGCGATCCCGTCGACGCGTTGAAGATCTGGGATGGCGGCCTGGGCATCTGGGGGGCGGTCGCGTTCGGCGCTCTCGGCGCCTACATCGGTCTGCGCCAACAGGGCATCCGGGCGCTGGGGGCGCTGGGCGATTCGATCGCCCCCGGCATCGTGTTGGCACAGGGGATCGGCCGACTGGGCAACTACTTCAACCAGGAGCTCTACGGCCGCGAGACCGATGTGCCCTGGGCGCTGGAGATCTACCAGCGCTACGACGAGTCCTACGGGTACTCGGAGACGATCGGGCGGTCGACCGGACAGGTGCTGGCGACCGTTCACCCGACATTCCTCTACGAACTGCTGTGGAACGTTCTCGTGGCGATCGCCCTGGTGCTGATCGACCGGCGGTTCCGCCTGGGCCACGGTCGGCTCTTCGCCCTCTATGTGGCGTTGTACTGCTTCGGTCGCTTCTGGGTGGAACTGCTGCGCGCGGACGCCGCCACGGAGGTGTTCGGACTGCGCATCAACACCATCGTCTCCCTCGTGGTGATGCTCGCCGCGCTGGTGTATCTCTGGCGGGCCCGCCGCGGCCGGGAGGAGGCCTCCGACCTGCGGGCGCCGGACGACGTCGGGGACGACCCGGCGGAGGGTGGTCCCGCGGGCGACGCACCCCCGTTGGCCGGTCGTTGACCTCGGGTTAACCGGGTGGCCGGTCGGGGGGACTAGATTGGTACGAGTGAATCGTCGTACCAAGATCGTCTGCACCCTGGGTCCCGCCGTCGCGTCGGAGGAAGGAATCCGAGAGCTGGTCGACGCGGGCATGGATGTCGCCCGCCTCAACTTCAGCCACGGAGAGCACTCCGACCACGAGGCCAACTACCGATGGGTCCGCAAGGCCTCCGACGAGTCCGGCCGGGCCGTCGGTGTCCTCGCGGACCTGCAGGGCCCCAAGATCCGACTCGGCCGCTTCCTCGAGGGCCGGCACGAGTGGGAGGAGGGCGACCGTGTCGTCATCACCGTCGCCGAGGTGGAGGGCACCAAGGATCGCGTCTCGACCACCTACAAGGGGCTGGCGAACGACGCCCGCCCGGGAGACCGCCTCCTCGTCGACGACGGCAACATCGGACTGACCGTCGAAAACGTCGACGGTGACGACGTCCAGTGCGTCGTGACCGAGGGCGGTACCGTCTCCAACAACAAGGGCGTGTCCCTGCCGGGCATGAACGTCTCGGTCCCCGCGTTGAGCGAGAAGGACATCGCCGACCTCCGGTTCGCCCTCGGCCTGGGGGCGGACTTCATCGCCCTGTCGTTCGTGCGGTCGCCGGCGGACGTCGACCTCGTGCACGAGGTGATGGACGAGGTGGGCATCCACGTTCCCATCATCGCCAAGCTGGAGAAGCCGGAAGCCGTCAAGAATCTCGAGTCCATCGTCCTGGCATTCGATGCCATCATGGTGGCCCGGGGCGACCTCGGCGTGGAGTTGCCGCTGCAGGAGGTGCCGCTGGTCCAGAAGCGTGCCATCCAGATCGCGCGCGAGAACGCCAAGCCCGTCATCGTGGCCACCCAGATGCTCGAGTCGATGATCACGAACTCCCGGCCCACCCGGGCCGAGGCGTCCGACGTGGCGAACGCCGTCCTCGACGGGGCGGACGCGGTGATGCTCTCGGGGGAGACCTCCGTCGGCAAGTACCCGATCGAGACCGTACGCACGATGTCGTCCATCGCACTCGCGGTGGAGTCGGACTCCACGGCCGCGCCGGATCTGGTGCACATCCCACGGACCAAGCGCGGTGTCATCTCCTACTCCGCCCGCGAGATCGGTGAGCGGCTGGGGGCGAAGGCGCTCGTCGCGGTCACCTCGACGGGGGATACGGTGCGGCGGCTCGCCCGTCTGCACAGCCACCTGCCGCTCATCGCCATCACCAGCGACCCCCGCATCCGCAGCCAGCTGGCGCTGACGTGGGGGACCGAGACCTTCCTCACCGACCGCGTCAACGACACGGCGGAGATCGTCAAGGTCACCGACGAGATGCTGCTCCCGCTCGACGGGTACAACGAGGACGACCTGATCGTGCTCGTCGCGGGGAACGTGCCGGGCGTCGAGGGGTCAACCAACTTCATCCTCGTCCACCGGATGGGCGAGGTCGACCACTGATCACCATCGGATAACAACCGACAGGCGCCGGTGAGCAAGCCGCTCACCGGCACTTTCGTCTGTGTTCGTGCCTTTGACGTGACAGAGTCGAGACACTTCTGTTACCTTCGTGGAGTCGACTGGGAAGCCGGTCACGTCCCTGCTTCACCCGCTCCAGTCTCCGAGGTTCCCTGATGTCCGACGCCACTCGCATTTCCTACGCCGAGCTCGCCGATCGACTCGGCGTCGAGGGCACCGGCGCGACCGCCGGGCGCCACCGCGCCGCCCGCTCGTCCAACATGGGCCGCCTCGTTGCCGGCACCGTCGCCGGCGCCGCCCTCTCCGGCGGCATGGCCATGGCCGCCGCCCCCGCAGCCTCCGCCCAGTCCGCCGAGATCAACGCCGACCAGCTGACCGAGATGGCGCAGGGCGTCATCCAGGGCATCGGCCTCACCGAGGACCAGCTTCGGGAGTACGCGATCGACCCGGCTGTGTTCGGCTCGCTCGGTGTCCCCTCGGTCGGTGGCGCCCACGCCCCGACCTACGGTCCGATCACCTCCGGCTTCGGCCCCCGTTGGGGAACGTTCCACAACGGCACGGACTTCGGTGCACCGATCGGGACCCCGATGTTCGCCGCCAAGTCCGGCACCGTCGTGGCTGCCGGCCCGGCCTCGGGGTACGGACTGTGGATCCGGATCCAGACCGACGACGGCCACCTGCTCGAGTACGGACACAACGACCAGAACCACGTCTCGGTCGGCCAGCGGGTCAACGCCGGGCAGGTCATCGGAACGGTCGGAAACCGCGGCTACTCCACCGGGCCGCACCTGCACTTCGGCGTGCGCAACCCGGCCGGCCAGTGGATCGACCCGGTGCCGTGGCTCCGCGCCAACGGCGTCGCCGTCTGATCGATCGACGCCCCCGACACGCACCCGTCGCGCCCCGTCTCCCCTCGAGGAGGCGGGGCGCGACCGCGTTGACGGGCCACGTGTCGGGCCTTTCTGACACAGTGGGGCGAGAGAGTCCACCACCAGTCGAGAGGCGATCCATGTCGCAGACCGTCAAGGGCGTCATCGCCCGTAGCAAGGGGGCCGAGGTCGAGTTGGTCGACGTCGTCGTCCCCGATCCCGGACCGAACGATGTCATCGTGCGGGTGCAGGCGTGCGGCGTCTGCCACACGGACCTGGCGTACCGGGACGGCGGGATCAACGACGAGTACCCGTTCCTGTTGGGCCACGAGGCCGCGGGCATCGTCGAGACCGTCGGTGACCGGGTCACCCATGTCGCCGAGGGCGACTACGTCGTCCTCAACTGGCGCGCGGTGTGCGGTGAGTGCCGGGCCTGCAAGCGTGGCCAGCCGCAGTACTGCTTCGCCACCCACAACGCGTCCAAGAAGATGACGCTGAGCGACGGCACCGAGCTCACCCCCGCGCTCGGCATCGGCGCGTTCATCGACAAGACCCTCGTCCACGAGGGGCAGTGCACCAAGGTCGACCCGGCGGCGGACCCGGCGGTCGCCGGACTGCTCGGATGCGGTGTCATGGCCGGCATCGGCGCGGCCGTCAACACCGGACAGGTCAGCCGTGGCCAGTCCGTCGCCGTCATCGGGTGCGGTGGAGTCGGTGTCGCCGCGGTCGTGGGCGCCCGACTTGCGGGCGCCTCGACGATCATCGCGGTCGATATCGACGACACCAAGCTCGAGTGGGCCAAGGACTTCGGTGCGACCCACGCGGTCAATTCGACCTCGACCGATCCGGTGGCCGCTATCCAGGAGCTCACGGACGGCTTCGGCGCCGACGTCGTGATCGACGCCGTCGGTCGGCCGGAGACGTACGAGCAGGCCTTCTACGCGCGTGATCTCGCCGGGACCGTGGTCCTGGTGGGCGTGCCCACGCCGGAGATGCGGTTGGAGTTGCCGCTGCTGGACTTCTTCGGCCGTGGTGGCTCGCTCAAGTCGTCCTGGTACGGCGACTGTCTGCCCGAGCGCGATTTCCCGATGCTCGTGGATCTGCATCTGCAGGGTCGGCTCCCGCTCGAGAAGTTCGTCTCCGAGCGGATCGGCATCGGGGCCGTCGAGGCGGCGTTCGAGGCGATGAAGTCCGGTTCAGTCCTCCGATCGGTGGTGACGATGTGAGCGAGATCCACACCAGCGCCGGGCACGCCGGCGGTCTGCGTATCGAGAAGGTCGTCACGAGCGGCATCTTCGCGCTCGACGGCGGCGAGTGGGAGGTCGACAACAACATCTGGATCCTCGGGGACGACTCCGAGGTGTACGTGATCGACGCCGCGCACACTGCCCAGCCGATTATCGACGCGGTGGCGGGCCGCCGGGTCAAGGGCATCCTGTGTTCGCACGCCCACAATGACCACATCACCGTGGCGCCGGAACTGTCGGAGAAGCTGGATGCGCCGATCCTGGTGCACCCGGGTGACCAGATGCTGTGGGACGAGACCCACCCCACCGTCTCCCACGGCGAGCTCTCCGACGGGCAGCGTCTGGAGATCGCGGGTACCCTCATCGACGTGATGAACACGCCCGGGCACTCACCGGGATCGTGCGTTTTCCACGTTCCCGAGGCGGGCGTGTTGTTCTCCGGCGACACCCTGTTCTCCGGCGGACCGGGGGCAACGGGCCGCTCGTACTCGGATTTCCCGACCATCATCACCTCCATCCGCGAGCGCATCCTCACGCTGCCCGCGGAGACGCTGGTGCACACCGGTCACGGTGACGGGACGAAGGTCGGGGACGAATCCCCGCACCTCGAGGAATGGATCGCCCGAGGGCACTGAGACCGCCGCCGTGGGCGCGGGGAGGACTGACGCGGGGGAGGGGCCGGGGAGATGACGACGACGAGGACGCCCGCAGAGTCCGGTCCTCCCACTCCGTGGCACACCCTCGCGCCCGCGGAGGTGTTGTCCCGCCTCGGTGCGGGCCCGGACGGGCTCACCAGCGCCGAGGCGGGCGCCCGTCTCGTCCGGCACGGGCCCAACACCTTGCCCGAGGCCGAGCGGGTGCCCGCGTGGCGGCGGGTGGCGAGGCTGTTGGCGGATCCGATGATCCTCGTGCTCGCGGTCGCGGCTGCGGTGAGCGCGGGGGTGTCCCGGGAATGGGAGACCCCCGTGGTCATCCTGCTGGTGGTCGCACTGAACACGATCCTCAACTACGTCCAGGAGACCCGTGCCGAGGCCGGTCTCGCAGCCCTACGCGATATGTCGGTCCCGCACAGCCGGGTGGTGCGGGACGGCGTGGAGGCCGAGATCGACAGCAGTGGGCTCGTCCCGGGCGACATCGTGGTGGTGGAGTCCGGAGACAGGGTCCCCGCCGACGGCCGGATGCTCTCCGGATCCCGGTTGCAGGTGGCCGAGGCGACGTTGACCGGGGAGTCGGCCCCGGTGGACAAGGCCGCGGGAGCGGTACAGGACGTCGACGCGCCTCTCGGAGACCGCGCTGGCATGGTCTTCATGAACACGGAGGTCACCCGGGGCCGGGCGCGCATCGTGGTGACCGGTACCGGTGAACACACCGAGATGGGCGCTATCGCGGACCTGCTGGGCGGTGCGGGCGCCGGTCCGACGCCGCTGCAGAAACGGATCGGTACGCTCGCCCGCGTCCTCACCGGGATCGCGCTGACCGTGGTGGGACTGGTCCTCGTGATCGGGCTCGTGCGCGGTCAGTCCTGGGAGGACATGCTCCTGTCCGCGGTCTCCCTGGCGGTGGCCACGATCCCGGAGGGGCTCACGGCGGTCGTGGCGTTCACGCTCGCGATGGGTGCCTCGCGCCTGGCCCGCGAGGGCGCGATCATCAAGAACCTCGCCGCCGTCGAGACACTCGGTTCGACGAGCCACATCGCGACGGACAAGACCGGGACCCTCACTCTCAACGAGATGACCGTCACGCGGATCGTCGCGGGCGGCGGGTCGTACTCCGTGACCGGGACCGGATACGACGGGGCCGGGACCGTCCTGTCGTCCGACCCGGACGTCGTACCGGACCTGAGACGGGCCGCGGTGGCCATGGCGTTGTGCAACGACGCGATCGTCGCCGACGGGCGACTGGTCGGAGATCCGACCGAGGGCGCACTGTTGGTGGCGGCGACCAAGTGCGGGATCGACGTCGAGGGGCTGCGCGCCGCCCGTCCGCGGGTGGCCCAGGTCCCGTTCGACTCGGCGTACAAGTTCATGGCGACGGTCAACCGCGCACCGGGTGGAGACCTCGTCCTCCACGTCAAGGGTGCCACCGGTGCCGTTCTGCCTCGCGCCACGCACGTCTGGGACGGGGCGACGGCGGTGGAGCTCGACGACGAGCGGCGTGGAGCGTTGCGCGCGGACACGGAGGGGCTCGCCGCGTCCGGCCTGCGCACGCTGCTCGTGGCTGCCCGGCCTTTCGGCGACGGTGACGGACAACCCGACGAGGACTCTCTGCTCGGCGAGGTCCGCGACCTGACCGTGCTCGCGGTGCTGGGGATCGTCGACCCACCGCGGCCACGTGCGGCCGAGTCGATACGCATCGCACACCAGGCGGGCATCTCGGTGCACATGATCACCGGTGACCATCTGGTCACGGCCTCGGCCATCGCCCGCGACCTCGGTATCGGCGGGGAGGCGGTGAGCGGTGTCGATCTGGACCGCATCGACGCCGAGGAGCTGTCCGCCCGGGCCGCTCGCCTCGGCGTGCTGGCCCGCGTGACCCCCGAGCACAAGATTCGGATGGTGCGGGCCCTCCAGGCTGACGGGGACGTGGTGGCGATGACGGGAGACGGTGTGAACGATGCGCCCGCCCTGCGCCAGGCCGACATCGGGATCGCCATGGGGATCACCGGTACCGACGTGTCCAAGGGCGCGGCGGACATGGTGCTCACCGACGACAACTTCTCGACGATCGTCTCCGCGGTGCGCCAGGGGCGGGGGATCTACGACAACATCGTCAAGTTCGTGAAGTTCCAGCTCACCACCGCGTGGGCGTTCGTGATCGTCTTCCTGGCGAGTGGTCTGTTGGGGCTGGCGACGGTGCCGTTCACCGCGCTGCAGGTTTTGTTGGTCAACATCGTCATGGACGGCCCGCCGGCGATGGCCCTGGGCGTCGAGCCTGTGGAGAAGGACGCCATGCGCAGGCCTCCGCGGCCGGCCGGCGAACAGATCCTCACTCCGGCGCGATTGGTGCGGATCCTCTGGCTGGGTGTGGTGATGGCCGGGGGTACCCTGCTCGTGCTGGCGTCCGCCGAGGCGGTGTTCCCCGATCGAGCAGGGGAACCGCTGTTCGCCACCACGTTGGCGTACGCGACGTTCGTCTTCTTCCAGGTGTTCAACCTGATGAATGTCCGATCCGACCACGGCTCGGTGTTCTCCCGCGACATGGCGCACAACGCCCCGATCTGGGTCGCGCTGGGCGCGGTGCCGCTGCTGCTGATCGCGGTGGTCCAGGTGCCGTTCCTGCAGGGCGTTTTCGACACCACCTCGCTCCGCGCCGACGAATGGCTGCTGGCCACCGCGGTGGCGTCGTCGATCCTCTGGCTGGAGGAGCTGCGCAAGGCCGGCGCGAGATGGCGTACGCGACGGGCCGGTGCGTCGGGCAGGATGGACGTGGTCTGACGCGCCCACCCGAGGGCGCCGCCACCACCGCGTCAGGTAGCGGGCGCGACACGGTCGGACCGACGAGGAGGAGTCATCATCATGGCCAGGGTCACCGCCAGCAACACCATCGTCATCGAGGCGCCCGTCGAGGCCGTGAGCGCGGCGATCGCCGACTACGCGCAGGTCCGGCCCCGCATCCAGCCCGAGCAGTTCAGCGCCTACCGCCTGATCGAGGGTGGACAGGGGGACGGCACCGTTGCGGCGTGGAACCTCCAGGCCACCAAGAAGCGAAGCCGGGACGTCAAGGCCAACGTCACTGTCGACGACGCCGCCGCGCACTGGTCACTCGTGGAGAAGGACGAGAACTCGTCCATGGCCACCACCTACACGGTGCGCGAGGCGACGGGGGGCGCGCTCGTCGAGATGACCACCTCGTGGGACGGCGCCGGGGGAGTGGGTGGATTCTTCGAGCGGACCTTCGCGCCGGCCGGGCTCAAGCGCATCCAACACGCCCTGCTGTCCAATCTCAAGGACGACCTCGAGGGGTAGCCGACCGGGCTCCGACCGGGCTCAGTCCGGCCGGGCTCAGTCCGGCCGGTCCGCCGAGCGGGAGCGGTCCGCCGAGGGACTCGTCGTAGTCGTGGTGGCGGACTCGGCCGCCTCGACATCCGTCCCCGTGGGCGCGGCCGCCGCGGCCGCCTCACGCGCGGCCTCGGCCTGTGCCGAGCCGGTCCGGAGCACGATCTGCGGCATGAACGCCAGGATCACCGAGGCGGCCACGGCGAGGATGCCGGCCACCAGATAGATCTCGGACATGCTCAGTGCGTAACCCTGCTCGAAGGGGTGGGCGACCAGCTCGGGAAGCCGGTTGATCACCGAGGAGTCCTTGGTGACCGTCTCCAGTGCCCCCGCGCCGGTGGTCGGGTCGGCGAGCGCCCGGACGATCCCGTACGCGTCGGGGTCCTGCCGCAGGACAGGGTCGGCGAGGCCCTCCCGTACGCCGCGGGCGAGGCTACCGTCGGCGGCGGCCTGCTTGAGTTCGCCCGAGATGGAGCCACCGACGCGGCTGAAGAGAATTGACAGGAACACCGCGACGCCGGCGGTGCCACCGAGCTGACGGAAGAAGGTGGCCGACGCGGTGGCCACACCGATCTCCCGCGGACTCACGGCGTTCTGGACGATAAGGGTGAGCGGCTGCATGCAGTTGCCGAGCCCGATGCCCAACACCAGCATGTAGACCATCACCAGCGTCAGCGACGTGTCGGCATCGATCGTCCACAGCAGGAACAGGCCGACAGCGGCCACCGCCGTGCCGAAGATCGGGAACTCGCGGACACGACCGGTCCTGGAGATGAGCTGGCCCGACACGATCGAGGCACCCATCATCCCCGCGACCAGCGGGAGCATCATGAGTCCCGACTCCATGGGATCGGCGCCGTGCACGATCTGCATGTACAGCGGCAGCGTCATCATGCCGCCGAACATGGCCATACCCACGATCACGCCTCCGACCGTGACGATCGCGAAGGTGCGGTCGCGGAACAGGCGGAGCGGGATGAGGGCCTGGTCGCCCGCGCGGGCCTCCACGATGAGGAAGAGCCCGATGCCGGCCAGCCCGACGATGTAGCAACCGAGGGCGGCAGGGGATCCCCACCCCCAGGTGTTGCCCTGCTCGGCCACCAGCAGGAGCGGCACGAGTCCGACGACGATCGCGGCGGCGCCCGCCCAGTCGACGCGATGGTCGACCCGGACGTTCTTGACGTTGAGCGTGATCATCACGAGGGTCAGGGCCGCCGCGCCGATGGGGACGTTGATGAGGAAGATCCAGCGCCACCCGTCGATGCCGAAGATCGTGTCGGCGCCGGCGAAGAACCCGCCGATCACCGGCCCGAGTACCGACGACGACGCGAAGACCGCCAGCATGTAGCCCTGGTACTTGGCGCGGTCACGCGGCGGGATGATGTCGCCGATGATCGCGAGCGCCAGGGACATCAGTGCGCCGGCGCCCAGTCCCTGGATGCCGCGGAAGACGGCGAGCATGTACATCGAGGTGGCGAGCGTGCAGAGCAATGAGCCGAACACGAAGATGACGATGCCGATCACGAAGAACGGCTTGCGCCCGTAGATGTCGGAGAGCTTGCCGTACAGGGGCGTCGAGATGGTGGACGTCATGAGATACGCGGTGGTGACCCACGCCTGGGCGTCAAGGCCCTGCAGGTCGTCGGCGATGGTGCGGATCGCCGTGCTCACGATGGTCTGGTCGAGGCTGGCCAGGAACATGGCGGACATGAGGCCGGCCAGGATGACGAGGATCTGGCGGTGCGTGAACTCGCCGTCCTCGCTTGCGTGGACCGAGGATGTCTTGGGAGTGGTCATCGGTTCTCCTCGGCGGAGGTGAGAGAGCAGAGTTCGGCGTGGAGGGAGTCGGCCAATCGGGCGAGGTCCGCGATGAAGGCGTCCGCCCGGTCCGGCGTCCAGTCCTCGAGGAGGCCGGCCATCCAGTCACCACTGCGCTCGAACACTTGGCTGACGAGATCGGTGCCCTCGGCGGTGAGTGTGACGAGGCTGGCACGTCCGTCATCGGGATCGGGGACCTTTGCGATGAGCCCGCGGGTCTCGAGTTGGCGGACCTGGCGACTCACCACCGAGACGTCGGTGTGGACTCGGGCGGCCAGGTCGGTGACCCGGGCCGGGCCGTCATGGATGGCGAACAGCAGCGGATGCGCGGACGGCTCGACGGCCTCGTCGTAGCGGGGCACCGAGAGGTTGACCGCACGCAGGAGTTTGACCACCCGCGAGAGGTCCACCACCAACCGGCCACCGCGTTCCGCGTCTATCGCCATCTTGACTCCTCGAACCGATTGCTTGCAACAAGCAAACATTACGCGCGTCGCGGACCACCGCGCCACCGGCTGGCGCGCGGGTGGAGAGGGCGGAGGCGGTGATGAGGTGATGAGGTGATGAGGTGATGAGAGGAATACGAGCGGGTCTGACCTCGCTCGAGCGGTGGTGCCCCCGGTCGGACTCGAACCGACACTGGACGGGTTTTGAATCCGTTGCCTCTGCCAATTGGGCTACGGGGGCGAACGCGGTGAACCGCTGGTCCGGAAGTCTAACCGACGACCGATGAGCGTCTGTCCGACGCCCGCCCTAGAGTGGCCGTGTGAGCACCACGAGTCAGACCGCAGAAGCCAACACCGCCCCCGGTTCGGGCGCCACCTCCGGCGCCACAGCGGGGGAGGGGCCCACCCGCCTGCTGCTCCTGGACGGGCACTCACTCGCGTTCCGTGCGTTCTACGCGCTGCCGGCCGAGAACTTCTCCACGGCGTCCGGGCAGCACACGAACGCCGTGTACGGATTCCTGTCGATGGTCGCCAACCTGGTGACCGAGGAGGAGCCCACGCACCTGGCCGTGGCGTTCGACGTCTCCCGTGCGACGCTGCACCGCACGGCGGAGTACCCCGAGTACAAATCCACCCGGTCGGCCGCGCCCGAGGAGTTCAAGGGGCAGGTCGAACTCATCCAGGAGGCGCTGGTGGCGCTGGGGGTGCGGACGCTGTCGCTGGAGGGCCACGAGGCCGACGACATCATCGCCACCCTCGCCACCCACTCGGGCGGTGCCGAGACGCTGATCTGCACCGGGGACCGCGACGCTCTGCAGTTGGTGTCCGACGAGGTCACCGTCCTCTATCCGGTCAAGGGGGTATCCGAGCTCGCCCGCTTCACACCCAGCGCCGTCGAGGCGAAGTACGGGGTGACACCGGCCCAGTACCCGGACGTCGCCGCGCTGCGCGGTGACACCTCCGACAACCTCCCGGGCGTGCCCAAGGTCGGCGACAAGACCGCAGCCAAGTGGATCACCCAGTACGGCACCCTCTCGGAGCTCATCGCGCACGCGGACGAGGTCAAGGGCAAGGTCGGTGAGAGCTTCCGCGAGCACCTGCCCCAGGTGCAGCTCAACCGGCGGATCACCGAGCTCACGCGTGACCTGGACCTGGGCGTCGAGATCAGGGACCTCGTCCGCGCCACCCCGGAGCGTGCCGACGTCAACGCACTGTTCGACCGGTTGGAATTCGGCCCCCAGGCGCGCGACCGATTCCTCTCCGCCTTCCTGCCGGAGGGCGCCCCCCAGCCCGCCGCCGAGGTGGAGCTCGAGCAGGCCTCGGTGCTGCACGCCGGCGAGGTCTCCGACTGGCTCGCCGCCCACGCGCCGGCCGGGCAGCGGCACGGCCTCGTCGTCGTCGGGCCCTCCCGACCCGGCGCGGGCGACGCGCAGACCATCACCATCGCCGCCGCCGGCGGAGCCTCCGGACACCTCGACCTCGCGAACATCGGGCCGGACGACGAGCAGGCGCTGCGCGCCTGGCTGGCCGACGACGCGGTATCCAAGGCGGTCCACGACGCCAAGGCCGCCACGCACGCACTGACGGGACGCGGGCTCCGGTTGGGCGGGGTGACCATGGACGTGGCCCTGGCCGCCTACCTGGTGCGACCCGGACAACGCAGCTACGGACTGGCGGAGCTGTTCCAACGTCACCTACAGCGCGAACTGCCCGAGGCTGAGGCGGGGGACAAGCAACTGTCCCTGCTCGACGATGTCGATGACGCCGAGACTGAGCAGAAGAACGCCGACGCCGCCGCGACCCGCGCCCGCGCGGTGGTCAATCTCGCGGAGCGGCTGGACGTGGAACTGGAGCAGGTGCACGGGGCGCGCCTGATGGCGGAGATGGAACTGCCGCTCGTGCCGGTGCTGGCGCGGATGGAATCGCTCGGGATCGCGGTGGACGGCAACGCCCTGGACGGGTTAAGGGACGACTTCGCCGACCGCGGGCGACAGGCGGCCGACGCCGCCTACGCCGCGATCGGCGGCGAACAGATCAACCTCGGCTCGCCCAAGCAGTTGCAGGTCGTGCTGTTCGAGACCCTCGGCATGCCCAAGACCAAGAAGACCAAGACCGGGTACACCACAGACGCCAAGGCGCTGGAGGAACTGCTCACCAAGGAGACGGGCGACACCCCGGGACGGGCGTTCCTCGAGGCACTACTGCTGCACCGCGAGACCACCAAGATGCGGACCACGGTCGAGGGGCTCATCAAGACCATCGGTGACGACGGGCGTATCCACACCACGTTCAACCAGACCGTGGCCGCGACCGGCCGGCTGTCCTCGACGGACCCCAATCTGCAGAACATCCCCGTGCGCACCGAGGACGGTCGACGCATCCGCGAGTCGTTCGTCGTGGGTGAGGGTTACGACTGTCTTCTCACCGCCGACTACAGCCAGATCGAGATGCGGGTGATGGCACACCTGTCCGGCGACGCAGGGCTCATCGAGGCGTTCCGGACGGGGGAGGATCTCCACTCGTTCGTCGGCTCGCGCGCGTTCGGCGTGCCGATCGACGAGGTCACCCCGGAGCTCCGTCGCCGGGTCAAGGCCATGAGCTACGGGCTGGCCTACGGGCTCAGCGCGTTCGGCCTCGCCGCCCAGCTCGGGATCAGCCAGGGTGAGGCGAAAGAGCAGATGGAGGCCTACTTCTCTCGCTTCGGCGGCGTGCGCGACTACCTGCGCGCAGTGGTCGAACAGGCCCGCCGAGACGGCTACACGGAGACACTGTTCGGGCGGCGTCGCTACCTGCCCGAGCTCAACTCGGACAACCGGCTCAAGCGGGAGAACGCCGAACGTGCCGCGCTCAACGCACCCATCCAGGGCACGGCCGCCGACATCATCAAGGCGGCCATGCTCAAGGTCGACGCGGACCTCACCGAACGGGGGCTGAAGAGCCGCCTTCTACTCCAGGTCCACGACGAACTCGTGCTCGAGGTGGCGGAGGGCGAACTCGACGAGGTCCGGGGCCTGGTCGTGGACCGCATGTACTCGGCTATCGAGCTCGACGTCCCGCTGGACGTCTCGACCGGAACCGGTCCGGATTGGGACTCGGCGGCGCACTGACCGTCCCGTTGCCCTGCCGGGCGGCAGCCGACCTGTACCCTAAGTTCATTTCAGATTCGGCTCCACGACGCCTGAAAGGGCACCCCATGACGATCACCTCCCGGCGCGGCCTGCGCGCCGCCATGGCCCTGACCGCCACCGCGGCCCTCGCGCTGACCGGTTGCACCACCAACACCGAGGGGCCGCAGGACTCCGGGGAGCCTCGTGACGAGGTGTCTCTCGAGACCGATGAGGAGATCGCCGCACTCGTCCCGGCCGAGATCCGTGACAAGGGCGTCATCGTGATCGGCACCAATCCGCCGTACGCGCCCAACGAGTTCAAGAACGAGAGTGGCGAGATCGTCGGCTTCGACATCGACGTGATGACCGCCGCCGCCCAGCTGATGGGGCTTCGCGCGGAGTTCCGCGAGTCCGACTTCGAGAAGATCATCCCGGCGATCGAGGGCGGCACCATGGACATGGGAGCCTCGTCGTTCACGGTCAACGACGAGCGGCTCCAGACCGTCGACTTCGTCACCTACTTCGAAGCCGGCATCCAGTGGGCAGCCGCCGCCGGCAACGACGTCGACCCCGATGACGCCTGCGGCCTGAACGTCGCCGTCCAGCGGACCACGGTCTCCGACCAGGAGGACGTGCCCGCCCGCAGCGAGGCCTGCGTCGCGGCCGGGAAGCCCGCGATCGAGAAGGTCCAATTCGATTCCCAGGACGAGGCCTCGACCGCCGTGGCGCTCGGGAAGGTCGACGCGATGTCCGCCGACTCGCCCATCTCCGCCTACGCGGTCAAGCAGTCCGAGGGCAAGATGCAGCTCGTCGGCGACGTGTTCGACTCCGCCCCCTACGGCTGGCCCGTCCGCAAGGACTCGGAACTCGCCGCCGCCCTCGAGGCTGCCGCCGACAAGCTCATCGAGACCGGCGACTTCGAGACGATCGCCCAGAACTGGGGCCTCGAGGCCGGGCTCATCGATGACGCCGAGATCCGGAAGGGCTGAGTGACCGGTAGGTGAGTACCGCGCAGAAGGGGGCGGACGCCCCCGCGGCGGAGGCCCCGGAACCGATCCGGGCGGTGCCTCTCCGGCACCCGTGGCGTTGGGTGTCGGCGACCGTCGTACTGGTCCTGGTGTTCCTGTTCATCTGGGGCGCGGCGACCAACCCGGCCTACGGGTGGGACACCTACGCCCGCTACCTGTTCGACACCAGGTTCGGCATGGCCGTGTTCTACACGATCGCGCTGACGCTGCTGTCGATGATCCTCGCCGTGGTCCTCGGCGTCATCCTCTCGGTGATGCGGATGAGCAGCAACCCCGTGCTCAAAGCAGTCGCCTGGGTGTACCTGTGGATCTTCCGCGGAACGCCGATCTACGTGCAGTTGCTGTTCTGGGGCCTGATCTTCACCCTGTACCGCCAGGTCCAGTTCGGGATCCCGTTCACCGACCTTCAGTTCGTCCGGTTCGACGACACGATGGTCCTGTACTCGGCGTTCTGGCTGGCCGTGGTGGGCCTGGCCATGAACGAGGCCGCGTACATGGCGGAGATCGTCCGCGCGGGCATCTCGTCGGTTCCCGAGGGGCAGGCCGAGGCCTCGACCGCACTGGGGATGACGTGGGGCCAGACGATGCGGCGGACCATCCTGCCGCAGGCGATGCGGGTCATCATCCCGCCGACGGGCAACGAGTTCATCTCGATGCTCAAGACCACCTCACTCGTCGTGGCGATCCCGTTCTCCGGTGAGCTCTACGGGCAGGCGCGCGACATCTCGGGCGTCAACTTCCAGCCCATCCCGCTCCTTCTGGTCGCCGCCACCTGGTACCTGGTCATCACCAGCGTGCTCATGGTGGGTCAGCACTACCTCGAGAAGCGCTTCTCCCGCGGCGCCACCCGGAAGCTCACCGGCCGGCAACTGCGCGCACTCGCCGATGCGGACGGGCTCACCCCGTCCGCCCTCGCCGCGGTCAAGGGCACCGATCAGTCGGGAGGGATGGCATGACGACGATGGTCAGGGCCGAGCAGGTCTGCAAGAACTTCGGGTCGCTGCGCGTCCTCAAGGGCATCGACCTCGAGGTCGCCGCCGGTGAGGTGCTGTGCCTGGTGGGGCCCTCCGGATCGGGCAAGTCCACCTTCCTCCGGTGTATCAACCACCTGGAGCGGGTCGACGCCGGCAGGCTCTACGTCGACGGCGAGCTGGTGGGCTACCGGGAGAAGGGTGACAAGCTCTTCGAGATCTCCCCGAAGCAGGCAGCCCGCCAGCGACGGGACATCGGCATGGTGTTCCAGCACTTCAACCTGTTCCTCCACCGCACCGCCCTCGAGAACGTCATCGAGGCGCCGATGTTGGTCAAAGGCCAGTCGCGTGGGGAGGCCACCGAGCGGGCCCGCGACCTGCTCGCGAAGGTGGGTCTCGCCGCCAAGGCCGATGCCTACCCGGCCCAGCTGTCCGGCGGGCAGCAGCAGCGCGTGGCGATCGCCCGGGCCCTGGCCATGGACCCCAAGCTGATGCTGTTCGACGAGCCGACCTCGGCCCTCGACCCCGAGCTGGTCGGGGAGGTCCTCGGCGTGATGCGCGATCTCGCGGACGCGGGGATGACTATGGTCGTGGTCACCCACGAGATGGGGTTCGCCCGGGAGGTCGCCGACACGGTGGCGTTCATGGACGACGGGGTCGTGGTGGAGTCCGGCACACCCGCGGACGTTCTCACCTCGCCGTCACATCAACGGACCAAGGACTTCCTGTCCAAGATCCTGTGACGCCGGGGCGGGTCCGGCGAGGGTGGGTCAGGAGAGCGTGGCCACGAAGATCGCCGTGCCGGGGAAGATCCCGCCACGCAGCGGGCTCCACTGCCCCCACTCCCGGTCCAGCCACTCCGGCCACTCCGGCTCGATGAGGTCCTGCACCACGAACCCGGCGGCGACCAGTTCGCGGATCCGGTCGCCCACCGTCCTGTGGTGCTCGACATAGGTCAGCTGGCCGTCGTCGTCGTACTCGGTGTACGGCGAGCGGTCGAAGTAGGGGAACACGGCCAACAGACCCTCCGGGCCCGGATCGTCGCGGAAGATCCACCGCATGGGGTGGTTGACCGAGAAGACGAACCGGCCGCCCGGTCGCAGGACGCGCGCCGCCTCCGCCATCACGCCCGCGGAGTCCGCCACGAACGGGATGGCTCCGAACGCCGAGAACGCGACATCGAAACTGCCGTCCGCGAACGGCAGCCGGCCGGCGTCGGCCTGGATGAGGGGTACGGTCGCCGCCGGGCCCGTCGCCCGGCTCGCAGCCTCAGCCCCCACACGGAGCATCCCGGCCGAGAGGTCCACGGCCACGGCACGGGCGCCCCGGCCGGCGATCCACCGGGAGCACGGAGCCGACCCCGACCCGATCTCGAGCACGTCGCGGCCCTCCACGTCACCGAGCAGGTGCCAGTCACCTTCGTGCAGGCCCTCGGGGCACCAGACGAACTCGCCGTCGGCGGAGTGGGCGCCGAGGAAGTCGCCGTGGTGATGGTGGTAATCCGTCGCCTCCGAGTCCCACCACATCCGTGAGGCTCGGACCGACTCTCCATGTCCTGGGGGGTTTGTGGACGTCACGTGTGAAGCGTACAGTTGACGGTCGCGTGCGTACGCGCTCGCTTTCTTCCCGTCCGCTACGATTCCTATCCACTCCGGAGCACCCCACCATATGACCACCAACACCACGTCCCCGCAGGTAGCCGTCAACGACATCGGCTCCGCTGAGGACTTCCTCGCCGCCATCGACGCCACGATCAAGTACTTCAACGATGGTGACATCGTCGAGGGCACGATCGTCAAGGTCGATCGTGACGAGGTCCTGCTCGACATCGGCTACAAGACCGAGGGCGTCATCCCCTCGCGCGAGCTCTCCATCAAGCACGATGTCGACCCGGGTGAGGTCGTCGAGGTGGGCGATGAGGTCGAGGCCCTGGTCCTGACCAAGGAGGACAAGGACGGCCGTCTGATCCTGTCCAAGAAGCGCGCACAGTACGAGCGCGCCTGGGGCACGATCGAGGAGCTCAAGGAGAAGGACGAGGCCGTCAAGGGCACCGTCATCGAGGTCGTCAAGGGTGGCCTCATCCTCGACATCGGTCTCCGTGGCTTCCTCCCCGCCTCGCTGGTGGAGATGCGCCGCGTCCGCGACCTCCTGCCCTACGTGGGTCAGGAGCTCGAGGCCAAGATCATCGAGCTGGACAAGAACCGCAACAACGTGGTGCTCTCGCGCCGTGCATGGCTCGAGCAGACCCAGTCGGCCGTGCGCTCCGAGTTTCTGCACCAGCTGCAGAAGGGCCAGGTCCGCAAGGGCGTCGTGTCCTCGATCGTCAACTTCGGCGCCTTCGTGGACCTCGGCGGGGTCGACGGCCTCGTCCACGTCTCCGAGCTGTCCTGGAAGCACATCGATCACCCGTCCGAGGTCGTCGAGGTGGGCCAGGAGGTCACCGTCGAGGTCCTCGACGTCGATCTGGACCGCGAGCGCGTCTCGCTGTCGCTCAAGGCCACGCAGGAGGATCCGTGGCGGCACTTCGCCCGGACCCACGCGATCGGTCAGATCGTCCCGGGCAAGGTCACCAAGCTCGTGCCGTTCGGCGCCTTCGTGCGTGTCGACGAGGGCATCGAGGGCCTGGTCCACATCTCGGAGCTGGCCGAGCGCCACGTCGAGGTCCCGGACCAGGTCGTCACGGTCAACGACGACGCCATGGTCAAGGTCATCGACATCGACCTCGACCGTCGTCGTATCTCGCTCTCGCTCAAGCAGGCGGACGAGGACTATGCCGAGGAGTTCGACCCGTCGAAGTACGGCATGGCCGACAGCTACGACGAGGCCGGAAACTACATCTTCCCCGAGGGCTTCGATCCCGAGACCAACGAGTGGCTCGAGGGCTTCGAGAAGCAGCGCGAGGAGTGGGAGAACCGCTACGCGGAGGCCGAGCGTCGCCACAAGATGCACACGGCCCAGATCGAGAAGGGTCGGGCCGCTGCTGCGGAGGCCGCCGAGGCCGCCCCGACCAACTACTCGTCGGAGTCCACCCCGTCGTCGCGTCCGGCTGCGGCGGAGGCCGCTCCGGCCGAGTCCACCGGCGGTTCGCTGGCCTCGGACGAGCAGCTGGCCGCCCTGCGCGCGAAGCTCGCCGGAGGCGAGTGATCGCACAGTAGGCATCTGAGAGCGGCCCCGCACCGGTATCCGGTGCGGGGCCGCTCCGTCTATCCCCGGTGCGCTCCGGTGGCGGTGGCCCGTCTGTGACGTGCGCAGTGCGGAAGTGCCGCCTTGCGCGCCGGACGGGTGAGCACCCTTGGCGATGCGAGCTCCCGGGTTTGGCTGGTGGCGCGTCATGCCGGGGGCGAGGAGGCCGCCCGCACCGACCGTCCCGCTCCCGGGGTCATCGCGGTGGATGTCGGATCGGGTGAGATCGGGGCGGTGACCACCCTGCGTCGCATCCCCGACGGACTCACGGGCGTCGGCGGGGGTGTGCCCGACGCGCGGGAGTGGCGCGCAGCGATCGATCAACGACCGGGCGGTTCGACGATCGGCTCGGCGACGGCGGGCTCGGCCTCCGCGATCTCCTCGAGGCGTTCCTCGTCGATCACACCGCGGTCGTCGATGGCTCCGGACTCCGCCGCGGTACTGACCGTGACACGGGACTCCACGGTGGTCCGGGGGTCCGCGTCCGGAGCGGCGAAGTCGAACTCGTCGAGGTCGGTTCGAAGTAGGAAGACGTTGTACGCGTCCCAGGTGGAGAGCGTGTAGTACAGGTACCGGCTGTCGTTGTCCGTGGTGAAGGGATGGATCATCGGTGCGTAGCCGTTCGGGAACATGCTTCGATCGACGATGGTCTGTGGCTCGGACCACGGTCCCCAGGGGCTCTCCGACACCCGCATGGAGACGACGCCCGTCGGCGAGGGCGTCATGGCGATGTACTTGTCCAGGTGCTCGTTGTACTGCACCGAGAGTTCCTCGACGCGTGCCGGGATGACGTCGTACCCGGTCGGCTCGTCGGTCCAGCCCGCGCCCGGACCCGCGTACCACTCGTACGCGGCGGGGTCCTCGATCTGCCCGATCGGAACCCGAGTGAGCATCGCAGGACCCTGACGACCGGACGGGGTCACGTACTCATAGAGATGACCAGCGTCGAGGAGGAACGCACTCATCTGCGCCCCGTACCAGCGGTCTCCGTCCACCGGCGGCAGGGTCTCGCTGTCCGGAGCGGGTTCGAACTGGACTGTCGGGTTCCATCCGGTGAAATCCGTGACGCGCCGCATCGTCTCGGTGAGCACCGTCCACGATTCGCCGTCGTCCGTGGACTTCACCAGTGCGGAGTAGTTGGTGTTCCAGCCGCCAGGCGCGTTCCAGTCCCGCACGGACATGACCCGCATGTACATGTCATCACCGGTGCTGATCGCGGCGGTCGGGATGACGGTGACCTCGCCGGTCCCGTTGGACTGGTGCGCACCCTGGACGAGTGCCGTGGCCTTCCCTTGTGGATCGGAGGGGACCGCCCTGAGGACGTCCATCCCGTTCTCGGGGCTCCCGCCGGCGGTGGCGAGCATGACGTTGGAGCGCCACTGGTTGTCTGTGGGAGTGCAGTCTCCGAAGGTGTCGCCGAACAGGGCCATGGTCTCGCCATCGTGGGTGAAGGTGATCCCGAGGTCTGTGCCGTGGATGTCGTACAGCTCGTCGGTCTTCGCGGGGCTGGTCGGCCCGGTAACCAGCTGGCGTACGGACGTGGCGCCCTTGAGGACCGGGATGGTGCCGTCGGCCCCGGTGACCCATCGGGGGAATCGGCGAACCGAGGATGCGGTGGCGTCGAGCACGGAGTTGGTCGCGTTCGCGAGCGATCCGGTGACGGGGAAGGGGCCGAGAGATCCCGGGGGGATGTTCCCGAAGAAGCTGTTGCACGGACCGCTCTCGCCGAGCAGTGAGCCTGTCGAGCCCGAGGACCCGGTCGATCCGGTCGACCCGGTCGACCCGGAGGAACCGGTGGAACCGGTGGAACCCGTGGAGTCTGCGGACTGGGCGGCTGCGTGGGCGGGAGCCACCGTGATCGCCAGTGCTACAACGAGAGGCAACGCAGAGAGTAGACGTGGCACAGAGTTAATCCGGTTCACACGTGAGACCCTACCTACGTCGCTCGGACCGGCACGCCTTTCGGTCACCTAGACTCCACGTCATGCTGATGGTGGGTCTGACCGGTGGGATCGGTGCCGGCAAGTCGACGGTGACGGCGGTGCTCGCGGAGGCGGGGGCGGTGGTCGTGGACGCGGACCTCATCGCCCGCGAGGTCGTCGAACCGGGTTCCCCCGGGCTGGCGATGCTCGTCGCCGAATTCGGCGAGGACATCCTGGGGCCGGACGGTGCACTCGATCGCGCCGCCCTCGCCGCCCGCGCCTTCGTCGACGCGGAGCGGACCGCGGCCCTCAACGCCATCATCCATCCGCTGATCGGGGAGCGGACGGCGGAGCTGTTCGGCTCGGCGCCGGAGGACGCGATCGTCGTGCACGACATGCCGCTCCTGGTGGAGGGCGGGATGACACCCGGCTACCACCTGGTGATCGTCGTCGACACCCCGGCGGAGATCCGGTTGCAGCGGTTGGTGGAGTTCCGGGGGATGCCGGAGGACGACGCCCGCGCCCGCATGTCGAGGCAGGCCACCGATGAGGCCCGCCGGGCCGCCGCGGACGTGGTGATCGACAACTCCGGGGACCGGCAGACCGCCGTGGACCTCACCAGCGCCCTGGTCGAGGTCCGCCTGCGCCCGTTCGAACACAACCTGCGCACCGGGACCCCCGTGGTGGGCGACCGCACCGTCGTCCCGTTCCGTCCCGAGTGGGCAGGGGAGGCGGAGCGGGCGTGCGCGCGCCTACGCCACGTGGTGGGGAAGATCGCCACCCGGATCGACCACGTCGGTCCGACCGCGGTCGAGGGTCTGGACGCGCCCGACGTCATCGATCTGCAGGTGACGGTGCGGGACGCGGCAGCGGTCGAGGTCGCCCTGCGCACGCTCACCGAGGCGGGATACGTGCGTGATCGGTCGAGCGAACGGCCGTTGCTGCACTGGTGCGACCCCGCCAGGCCGCTGGAGGTGTCGATCCTGGCAGAGGACGACCCCGAGCACGAGTTCTCGCTACTCATGGCCGAGGTGATCGGCGCGGACCCCGACGCACGGGCCGAGTACGCGGAGATCCTGCGTCGCGCGGACCGCGAGGAGACGCGTCAGTGGGAGCGCACCCTGAGCGAGGCCGTGCTGCGGGGGCGGTAGCGCCGACCGGGGGCGCGTCCGCAGCCCCGCCCCCGGCCGGGTCTCACTCGGTCGGGACCATCCCGTCGACCAACTCGGAGACCGGCACCTGCCGGACGACCTCGGTCGGCGCCGGCTGAGAGCTGGCCCGGCGCAGGTTCGGGTCGGGGAACACCTCCGACAGCCGGGTGCGCACGAGGAAGACGTTGTATGCGTTCCAGGTGGTGACGAGGTAGTAGAGGTCCTCGCCCTGCGCCCACGGGTGCATGAACGCCCCGTAGACGCCGGGAAGCACCGAATAGTCCACCAGCGTGGTGGCGGAACTCCACGGCCCCTCGGGGCGGTCGGCGGTGCGGAGGACCACCGAGTCGTACCCCTGCGAGTACATCGCCGTGTACTTCCCGAGGTACTCGTTGTACATGGTCGATATCTCGCTCGCCGGGGCGGGCAGGACCCGCTCGGCAGCGCCGACATCGGACACCCATGCCGAGCCGTTCCAGTACTCGTACGCCTCGGGGTCGAGGACGCCCGCGGCGGGCGGGGTGGCGGATCCGTCGAGCTCGTCAGCGGTCGGGGAACCGGCGAGCGGAACGCGTGCGACGACCGCCCCGCCCTGTCGCCCGGAGGGGGTGAGGTACTCGTACAGGTGCGTGTCCGTCTTGAGGAACGAGCTCATCTGGGAGCCGCGCCACGCAGGATCCACCGCCGGGGCTCCAGCGCCGAGGGGGACCGTGTCGGTGATGGGGCGGGCCAGAGACGGGGCGACGGCCCAGTTCTCGCCGTTGTCCGTCGAGTACGCCATCCCCGAGTAGTTGGTGGTCCACGATCCGGGTTGACCCCAGTGGGCCACGGACATGAACCGCAGGTACTGGACACCGTCGACGGAGATACCCGAGGTCGGGATGATCGTGACCTCACCGGGCAGCCCGGATCGCGGGACCAGCGACTTGGCGAGACCGTCGGTGCCCATGGCGGCGGAATCGATGGTGATGCCGTCGGTCAGATCGGTGTCGGCGGAGCGGAACAGGACGTTGGAACGCCACTGGTTGCCGGGCACCGTGCAGTCGCCCATGGTGTCGCCGAACGCCATCAGGACCTGTGGGTCGGCGGGATCACCGTTGTCCCACATGATGCCCAGGTCCGTTCCGGCCACTCCGAACCGGTTGATGGAATCCCCGGGACTCGTGGGCCCGGTGACGAGCTGCTCGAACCGGGTGGGTCCACGCAGGACGGGTACCGTGCCCTCCTCTCCGGTGATCCACGGTGGCATCCCGTAGACCGACCCGATCATCGGATCGAGCGAGCCGGACAGTCCGTTCCCCAGGGAACCGGTCTCCAACTGCTGGACCAGCGATCCCGAGCGGTCGGCGGAACCCAACGCCCGGGAAGTCGAGCCGAGCGACCCGGCGTCACCGGAGGACCCGAGCGAGCCGAGGGAACCGGTGCCCATACCGGCCCCGGTCCGGTTCTCCAGCAGGGAACCGAAGTTGCCGAACATCTCGCTGCACGGGCCGGCCGCGGCGGTTCCGGCGCCGACCGTGCCGAGGGTCACGACCGACGCGGCGGCCGTGATCGACGCGACGACGACCGAGCTCAGGCGGCGGGGGAGAGGTCGGGTCATGTCACGCCTCCGGGATGGGCCGACGCTCGACCAGGACGGTCTCGCCGGTGTCCGCCGGGTCCGGGGTGTTGCGGGTCCAGCTGTCGTCGGTCGTCCGCATCCGCGCCCGGGCGTCGGGCAGGGTCCGCGGCGGGATCTGGGTGAGGTCGGTCCTCATGAGGAAGACGTTGTAGGCGTCCCAGGTGGACATGGTGAAGTACAGGTCCTCGCCGCGGGTCTCCACGGCGGGGCTCCACGGGTGGACGAAGGCGCCGTAGAGGGTCGGGACGTGCTGGTACGAGAGCAGGATGTCTTCACCCGACCACGGGCCCCAAGGGGTGGCGGACTGGGCCATGACGATGTTGTTCGCGCTGTTGTTGTACAACGCGATGAAGCGACCCAGGTGCGCACTCCAGGACACCGACAACTCGCTCACGGCCGAGTTGACCGTCGGAGCGCCGAGCACCGGGACGGCGTCGCGGTGATCGACGACCCAGTCGCCGCCGTCCCAGAAGCGGTAGGCCGCCATCTCCTCGATCCGGTTCTCGGGGACCCGCGCGAGCCGTGCGGACCCGCTCCGACCGGAGGGTGTGAGGTACTCGTAGACGTACCCGTCGTGCTTGAGGAACGCGCTCATCTGCCCGGCGGTGTGGGTGGTGGACTCCGGGCCCAGGTCGACCGGGAGAGGCATCGGTGCGGTACCCCGCCGGGCGGTATCGCGTACGGGGACCCAGTTCTCGCCGTTGTCCGTCGACCGGGCGAGAGCGGAGTAGTTGGTGGTCCACTCACCGGGCGAACCCCACCGTTCGACGGACATGTACCGCAGGTACTGGGTGCCGCCCACCTCGACGCCAGCGGTGGGGATCACCGTGGTCTCGTCGGGGTGGCCGGTGCGGGGGAGGATCGACTTCGCCATCCCGGGCCGCTCCATCGGCGCGTCGGTGATGCGCATCCCGTCGGCCAGAGTGCGATCGCCGGATCGGAACAGGATGTTGCTGCGCCACTGGTCACCGGGCTCGTCACAGTCGCCCATCGTGTCCCCGAGGGCCATCATCATCTGCGGATCCGAGGCGTCGCCGTTATCCCAGAGGATTCCCAGGTCGGTGCCGGAGATGCCGAATCTGTCGACCGTGTCGTTGGGGCTGGTGGGTCCCGTCAGCAACTCGACCGTGGTGGTCCGGCCCCGGAGGACCGGGATGTACCCGTTCCCGCCGTCGGCCCACGGGGTGGCAGGCGCGGACGTGGGCGCCCCCAGAGACCCCGAGAGGGACCCCGACCCGCCCGCGGTGCCGCCGGCCGGGGGCCACGGGTCACACGGTGCGGCCGTGGCGACCGGTGCGAGGAGAGTGAGGGCTCCCGCCGCGAGAGAGGCGGCGGTGACCGCCGTGATCGGCCGACGTACGCCGTGGGGGCGGGCGGTACGACGACGAAGTGGGCTGAGGGCCACGGGGTTCTCCAGACGACATGACAGGGACGGTGAGGGGTTGCTCACAGCTACGGTAGTTGGCACCCCTGACATCCGCTGCGGCGACACCGGTGGGCGGGGGTGAACGGCTGCTCGTACGCTGGTGGTATGGCTTTCGCGACAGAGATCCCCGACGACGGGGTCCCCGCCGACCCGACAGTGCTCTCGTACTCGGAGTTCCGACCGATCGGCGATGTCGAACGTAGTGCGACCCGCTTCGAGGTCGTCAGTGAGTTCACCCCGTCGGGCGACCAGCCCACGGCGATCGCGGAACTGACCGAACGCCTCGCACGCGGGGAGCGCGACGTCGTACTGCTCGGTGCGACCGGCACCGGCAAGTCGGCGACCACCGCCTGGCTCATCGAGAAGGTGCAGCGGCCGACCCTGGTGATGGCGCCCAACAAGACGCTCGCCGCGCAGCTGGCCAACGAGTTGCGCGAGATGCTGCCCAACAACGCGGTCGAGTACTTCGTCTCCTACTACGACTACTACCAACCGGAGGCGTATATCGCCCAGACGGACACCTTCATCGAGAAGGACTCGTCCATCAACGACGACGTGGAGAGGCTCCGGCACTCCGCGACGTCGTCCCTGTTGTCCAGGCGCGACGTCGTCGTCGTCAGTTCGGTCTCGTGCATCTACGGTCTCGGCACACCCCAGTCCTACCTCGACAGGTCGGTGGCGCTGGCCGTCGGGCAGGAGGTCGACCGCGACCAGTTGCTCCGGCTGCTCGTGGATGTCCAGTACGAGCGCAACGACGTGTCCATGACCCGGGGCACGTTCCGGGCGAAGGGCGACACCGTCGACATCATCCCCACCTACGAGGAACTCGCCGTTCGCATCGAGTTCTTCGGGGACGAGATCGACGCGCTGTACTACATCCACCCGCTGACCGGTGACGTCGTGCGCAGGGTCGACGAGGTGCGGATCTTCCCGGCCACCCACTACGTCGCCGGTCCCGAGAGGATGGCCAAGGCGATCGCCTCCATCGAGGCCGAGCTGGAGGAGCGCCTGGCGGAGCTGGAGAACCAGGGCAAACTGCTCGAGGCGCAGCGGCTGCGCATGAGGACGTCCTACGACATCGAGATGATGCAGCAGGTGGGCTTCTGCTCCGGTATCGAGAACTACTCGCGGCACATCGACGGTCGGCCGGCGGGCAGTTCGCCGGCCACGCTCATCGACTACTTCCCCGAGGACTTCCTCACGGTGATCGACGAGTCCCACGTGACCGTGCCGCAGATCGGCGCCATGTACGAGGGCGACGCCTCCCGCAAACGCAATCTCGTCGACTTCGGGTTCCGCCTGCCGTCCGCCCTGGACAACCGTCCCCTGACCTGGGAGGAGTTCTCCGGCCGGGTGGGTCAGACCGTCTACCTCTCCGCCACGCCCGGCCCCTACGAGATGGGGCGCGCCGGTGGGGAGTTCGTCGAACAGGTCATCCGGCCGACCGGGCTCGTCGACCCGAAGATCGTGGTCAAGCCCACCAAGGGGCAGATCGACGACCTGACCGGGGAGATCCGTCAGCGCGCCGAACGCGACGAGCGGGTGTTGGTGACCACGCTGACCAAGAAGATGTCGGAGGACCTCACGGACTACCTGCTCGAGTTGGCGATACGGGTTCGGTACCTCCACTCGGAGATCGACACCCTCCAGCGGGTGGAACTACTCCGAGATCTCCGGCGCGGGGAGTACGACGTCCTGGTCGGCATCAACCTGCTCCGGGAGGGACTGGACCTGCCGGAGGTCTCGCTCGTGGCGATCCTGGACGCCGACAAGCAGGGTTTCCTCCGCTCGGCCACCTCGCTCATCCAGACAATCGGCCGTGCGGCCCGCAACGTCTCCGGTGAGGTCCACATGTACGCGGACTCGGTCACCGAGGCCATGCGGCAGGCCATCGACGAGACCGATCGCAGGCGTGAGAAGCAGGTCGCGTACAACACCGAGCACGGCATCGACCCGCAGCCGCTCCGCAGGAAGATCGCCGACATCCTCGACCGGGTCGGAGAGGAACACGGGGACGACGCGGATCCCAGGGCACGACCGGAGCTCGTGGGCGCCCGGGCGGCCGACGGGTCGGCGCGACCCCGAAAGGAGCTGGAGAAGCTCATCGAGGAGATGACCGAGCAGATGATGTCCGCGGCCACCGACCTGAGATTCGAGCTTGCGGGGAGGCTCCGGGACGAGATCGCCGAACTGCGTAAGGAACTCAAGGGGATGCGTGAGGCCGGGGTCGACTAACCTGGGCCGCTTTCTCTCGCGTTTACCCCGCCCGTCGGCGGCGTCCTCGGACTACTCTGGGTGAAACGTGTTCCCGAGGAGAGGAAGCAAATGAGCGCCTACACCAGAGTGGTGGTGGGAACCGACGGTTCCGAGTCGTCCTACCGTGCCGTCGATCGCGCCGCGCAGCTGGCCGCCGACGCCTCGGCGGACCTCGTGATCGCCTGCGCCTACGTGCCCGCCGATCCGCGTTCGGTCAGCCAGGCCGCGGATCAGCTCGGTGACGACGCCTACCAGATCCGCGGGGACAATCCTGCGGAGGACATCGTCCGCGGCGCCAAGGACCGGGCCCAGAAGGCCGGAGCGACCAAGATCGAGGCGCGCACCGTGAAGGGGGCGCCCGTCGAATCGCTCATCAAGCTGGCCGACGACATGGGGGCCGACCTCCTCGTGGTGGGCAACAAGGGACTCAACTCCCTGACGGGTCGGCTGCTCGGGTCCGTGCCCGCCGACGCCGCTCGGCGCGCGACCTGCGACGTGCTCATCGTCCATACCACCTAGACCGCGCGCTTCACCCGGCGTCCCACGCGGCCGCCGGGATCAGTGGCAGAGGTGGGTCCGGCTCGCATCGACGATCGCCCGACCCACCTCGGCGGTGTCGAGGTCCGGATTCTGGGCCGCGATCGCGCTGGTGAGCGGGCGGATTAGTTCGAGGATCGTCTCGTCGTCCGCGCCGTCGGCGATCCCCCCGCAGATGCCGGCGCCCACCTCGATGGTGGTGACGGCGGTCATCTCGGTGGGGAGGCCGAATCCGGACAATTCTGCGAGGAACTCCTGCTCGTCGTCGGTGCGCGGCTCGGGCCTGTCCCGGGCCCCGGTCTGTGCGGAGGTCACGGGTCGGGGCTCGGCGACGGCGGACACGCTGTCGACCGGGGCCTCCGCCCGGGTGCCGCACCCGCCGGCCGCCGCGACCGCGATGAGGGCCGAGGCCGCCAGCACGCGGGATCGGGTGTGGGTCATGCGGTGAGCTCCTGTGCGCTGTCGTCGAGACGGTCCCGTATACCCGAGAGTAGCGGGCCGAAGCCGCCGGGCTGGACGAGGATGAGTTCCTGGGTCGCCCGGGTGGCGCCGACGTACAGGTCCTGCATCCCCTGGGGCGAGCGCGCCAGGACGCGTTCGGGGTCCACCACCACGACCACGTCGAACTCCAGCCCCTTGGCCAACGCCAGCGGCAACACCGACGTGCCCGGCCGGGCCAGTTCGGCGGCCTCGTGGACCGTGGGATAACCGGCGCCGGCGAGTTCGTCGTCGTCGTCTCGACGGGAGTCCTCGTCGCCGCCGGGGTCGGGCACCAGTACCGCCACCGCCCGCTCCGACGGCACCGCCGCGACCTCCTCGGCGACCGCCTGCGCCACCGAACGACCGTCCGGCTCGCGCCACGCGACCGGCCGTCGCCCCGCGCGCACCGTCCGCGGCGACGACGCGGCCGGGTCGATCTCGGCGAGCAGCAGCTCGGCCACGGCGGAGATGGTCTCCGGGGTGCGGTAGTTCACGGTCAGCTCGGACAGCACCCACCGGTCGTCCACATACGGCGACAGGGCATCGGCCCACGAGTCGATGCCCGCCGGGCTCGAGGTCTGGGCGACGTCACCGACAAGCGTCATCCACCGGTTGGGGGAGCGGCGCATGAGCACCCGCCACGCCATGGTGGACAGTTCCTGCGCCTCGTCGACGATCACGTGCCCGAACGCCCACGTCCGGTCCGCGCCGGCCCGGTCGGCCACGGTGAGATCGGAGTCCTCGCTGTGGCGGCGTGCCAGGGACTCGGCGTCGACGACGTCGTAGGCCATGAGCACCTCCGGATCGAGGTCGTCCTCGATGTCCTGCACGGCCGAACCCGTGAGGATCTCGAGAGCCTCCTCCGCCTGTCGGACCTGCTCCGCCCACGCGCGGTCCGCCTCACTGCCATCGGCGGTCGGGTCCTCGCCGAGGAGTTCCGCGAGCTCGTCCAGCAGCGGTACATCCGCCACCGAGAACGCGGCACCGTTCTCCCGGAAGAGCGCATCCTGGTCCTCCGCGACGTAGTCACCCGCCGCCTCGGCGATCCGGTCGCGGCTCGACAGCAGGTCGGCGAGGAGTTGCTCGGGCCGTAGCACCGGCCACCACCCGTCGATCGCCTCGGCGACCTCGCGGGAGGCCTCGACCTCCCGGCGGAGTTCCGCGCGGTCATCCGCGTCCAACAGGGGGCGGGCGGCGTCGCCGAGGTCGCCGACACCGTCGCCCTCCGGTGACCACGCCTCGTCCTCCGCCCGCCCGACCGGGTCGGTGAGCGCGGAGACGTACTGCTCGGTGAGGGCGTCGATGATCCGCGTCGCGAACGCGTCGCGGGACTGGTTGTGGGGTCGCCGGGTCATCCGTCCGCGCCCCCTCGCCGCCCGCACCGTCGCCGGGGTCAGTGTCAGATCGTGTCCCTCCACCCGCACCACGACGTCGGCCTCCGGGGCGAGCTGGCGGGCCCGCACCGCGGCCTTGAGGATCCCCACCATCTCGCCGGAGCCCTTGACCTCCTCGCCGCGCAGTGTCTCCGGTCCGGTCGCCCGGACGCCCGGATAGAGATCGGCGAGCGTCCGCAGGACCACCCCCGACTCGCCGAGGGACGGCAGCACGCGCGCGATGTAGTCGAGGAACCGCGCATTGGGTCCGACGATGAGCACACCGCTGCGGTCCAACCGCTGCCGGTGCGTGTAGAGGAGGTAGGCGGCGCGGTGCAGCGCCACGGCGGTCTTTCCGGTACCCGGGCCGCCCTGGACCACCAGGACGCCGGAGTGCGGGTTCCGGATGATCTCGTCCTGCTCCCGCTGGATGGTGGCCACGATATCCGTCATGTGGGCGGAACGGGCGGTGTCCAGCGCCTCGAGCAGGGCGGACTCGCCCACCACGTCGTCGTGGTCCTCGGGGAGCTCACCGTCTTCCGGAGCCGTGAGGTACTCGTCGTGGATCCCGATCACCCGGCGACCGATCGTCCGCAGGTGACGGCGCCGGTGAGCGCCCTCCGGCCGGGCGGTCGTCGCCAGGTAGAAGGGTCGGCTGTGGTCGGCGCGCCAGTCGAGGAGCAGCGTCGTGAGGTCGTCGTCGTCGTCGCGGAGACCCACGCGCCCGATCCGACGTACCTCGCCGTCCCCCATGTCCAACCGGCCGAAGTACAGGCCCAGATTGGCGGCGCTGAACGCCGCGAGCTCGGAGGTGTAGAGCCGGGCGAACGACTCCCGTTCCGACCGCGCCTGCGGGGTGCCGCCCGACCCGCGCAGGACGGCGTCCAGGCGCGCACGCGTGTCCGCCCGCAACTCCTCGAGGCGATCGAGGAGGCGGCCGAGGTGACGTTGTTCCTCGTCGACGGCGTCGTGTCCCGTCACGGGCGCTCCTTCCGGGGTCTGCGTGGTCGGTTCGGGCAGGATGACCAGGCTACCGGGAACCGCCGGCGGCCACACCGCCTCCCGACGACCCCGCCCGGGTGGGGGCGGGGTCGTCGGGAGGCGGTGTGGCCGCCGGCGGTAGTCCGGGGGCGGTGGCCCGCCCCGGTCGTCAGGGACGGATGACGTCGGCGGCCTTCGCGCGGACCTCGTCCGTCATCTTCTTGGCCTCGGAGGCCTTCTTGCCGGCCTCCTTCTCGAACCGGGCGGACTTCTTCCTGGCGTCCTTGCCGGCGCGGGCCGCCTTCTTGCGGGCGTCCTTCTGCGCGTCCTTCTTCTTGGCCTGCGCGGCCTTGCGGGCCTCCTCGGCCCGGACCGCGGCGAGTCGGGTGGCGACACCGGCCTGGTCGCGGACCTGCGCGGTGTAGGGCCGGGCCTCGTCGGCCGCTGCGTGGGCCACGGCGCCCGCCTGCTCGCGGACCTGGGCGGCGATCGGGGCGGCCTGCTCCCGGGCGGTGGCCGCGCGATCCCGCACGCGAGCGGCGACCACCGGAGCGGTGTCACGCACGACCCCGGCAAAGCCGGACGCCTGGTCACGCACCTGATCGGCGACCTCCGGGGCCTTCGCCCGCACGGTGTCGGCCACCTCGGGAGCCTTGTCGCGCACGACGTCCGCCGCGCCACGCGCCTGATCGGCCACGGTGTGTGCGACACCGGCGAGCGCCGCACCGGCCGCCGCCGACTCGGCCTTCGCCCCGGGCAGTTTCGCGGCCACCTTGTCGCCGGCCTTCCGGGCGCGCCAGGCCACCCCGGGCTGTCCGGCGGTGTCGACCGAGGCGAGGATGAGCCCGCCGAGGAGCGCCACGTCGGTCGCCAGACCGGTGGTCTTGCGACTGCGGGCGTCCTTGTCGGACTCCATCCAGAACGCGTGGCGGCTGACGGTCGAGGGCACGTGGGCGGCGGTGAGCGCGAGCGCCGACAGGCGGGGGGCCTTGCCCAGCGCGAACAGGACGCCCGCGCCGATCTTGACCCCGGCGAGCGCCCTGACGAGCGTCTCGGTGTCCTTGGGGACGGGCGGCACCGACGCGGAGACCGCCTCGTTCACCGCCTGCTCGCCCTTCTCCACCAGCGGGGTGGCCTTGTCGACGAGCGGCGCCGCGTCCGCGACATGGGCCTGCGGATTGCGAAGCGTCTCAACGCCGTCGATGACGAACACCGTGGCGAGCATGGGTCGTGCGAGTCGTCGGATCATCGTTCCTCCTGAATAGGTGGGAGTGCGTGGTCGAACCTAGTCCGAACCCGGTGAGGGCGCCTCCGGTCGCGAGACGGGGCGGCCGGTGGACGGACCGTCACCGGGGGAGTGTGCTGCGGTGATCGCACACCGAGGCGGTTTGATAACGATTGGGTGTCGGCACGCCGGGCGATGGGCACAGGGTCCCCGTCGCCGTCACCACCCGCGCTCCCGCCACTCGCCCAGATGCGGTCGCTCGGCACCGATGGTGGTGTCGTCCCCGTGTCCGGGATGGACCGCGACGTCGTCATCGAGGACGTCGAAGACCCGCGCCTCGAGGTCGTCCATCAGCGAGGCGAACTCGGCTGCCGAGCCCGTCTTCCCGGGCCCGCCCGGGAAGAGGGAGTCCCCGGAGAACAGGTGGGTGCCCGCGTCGGTGCGCAGCACGAGTGCGACGCCGTCCGGAGTGTGACCCCGCAGGCCGATCACCTCCAACCGGAGGTCGCCGACCACGAGCTCGTCGCCGTGCGCGACATGGCGGTCGGTGGGCACGTCGATGCCCCCGGCGTCGCCGGGGGAGGCGATGGTGGTCAGGCCGAGGGCAGCGACGGTCTCGGCGAGACCGATCCAGTGGTCGGCGTGGAGGTGCGTGGTGAGCACCTCCGTGACCCCGGGTGCGCGGTCCCGTAGATGGGAAATTAGTTGCGGCGCGTCGTTGGCCGCGTCGACGAGCAGTACCTCGCCCGTCTCGGTCGACTCGATCACGTAGACGTTGTTGTCCATCTCGCCGACCGAGATCTTGGTCAGCCGTGCGGGGCCCACGGTCCAGCGCTCGCCGGTCAGTCGGCCGCCCGTGCGGCCGGAGTAGCCCTCGGTGAGGGTGATGCGGTCGGGTAGTGACTCGGTGGGATTCGACATAACGGCAGGCTACCGACGTCGGGCGCGGTCGGTGGCCGGAAGCGTGTCGTACTACGTTGGTACCTTCGTCTGCGGGAACGGCAGCCATGCGGCAGGTGCGGCTTTCGCCACGGAGACGTGGCGGCCTCCCGACTCGGAAGGAGAACCCATGGTGGACCGTCTGGTCGTCCGCGGCGCACGGGAGCACAACCTCAAGGGCGTGGATATCGACGTCCCCCGCGACTCGCTGATCGTGTTCACCGGACTGTCAGGGTCCGGCAAGTCCTCGCTGGCGTTCGACACCATCTTCGCCGAGGGCCAGCGCCGCTACGTCGAGTCGCTGTCCTCCTATGCCCGGATGTTCCTCGGGCAGATGGACAAGCCGGACGTCGACTTCATCGAGGGGCTGTCCCCGGCCGTGTCGATCGACCAGAAGTCGACCAACCGTAATCCCCGCTCGACCGTCGGCACGATCACCGAGGTGCACGACTATCTGCGCCTGCTCTACGCCCGCGCCGGGGTTCCGCACTGTCCCACCTGCGGGGAGGTGATATCCCGTCAGACCCCGCAGCAGATCGTCGACCAGATCCTGGAGGGCGAGGAGGGTGCCCGGTTCCAGGTGCTCGCCCCCGTCGTCCGGACACGCAAGGGCGAGTTCGTCGACCTCTTCGCCCAGCTCGCCGCCGACGGTTACAGCCGTGTGCGGGTGGACGGCGAGCTGCACACGCTCGCCGAGCCGCCCGTCCTGAAGAAGCAGGAGAAGCACGATATCGAGGTGGTCGTGGACCGACTGGCGGCAAAGCCGTCCTCACGGCAGCGGCTCACCGACTCCGTGGAGACCGCTCTGGGGCTGGCGGACGGCGTGATCGTGATCGAGTACGTCGACCTCGACGACTCCGACCCCGCCCGGCACCGCAGGTTCTCCGAGCACATGGCCTGCCCGAACGGACACCCGATCGCGCTGGACGACATGGAGCCCCGCGCGTTCTCGTTCAACAACCCCTACGGGGCCTGCCCCGTGTGCGACGGTCTCGGCTCCCACCTCGAGGTGGATCCGGACCTGGTCGTTCCCGACCCCGAGCGGTCGCTCGCCGACGGCGCGATCGCACCATGGTCGGGTGGCCAGAGCGCCGACTACTTCCAGCAGTTGCTGACCGGCCTGGCCGGGGACATGGGCTTCGACCTCCGAACCCCGTGGCAGGACCTGCCCGCGAAGGTGCGCAAGGCCGTGATGGGCGGCGCCCCCACCAAGGTCCGGGTGCAGTACCGCAACCGGTTCGGCCGCGTCCGGACCTACGACGCCAAGTTCGAGGGCGTGATGTCGTTCCTCAAGCGTCGCCTGGACCAGACCGAATCGGAGTCGCAGAAGGAGCGCTACCAGGGTTACATGCGCGAGGTGCCGTGCCCGGGATGCGACGGCACGAGGCTCAAGCCCGAGATCCTCGCCGTCACTCTCGCCGGCCCCGGGGGCACGGAGCGTTCGATCGCCGACATCAGCCGCATGTCCGTGGAGGACTGTGCTGCGTTCCTGGACGGGCTCGAACTCGACTCACGCCAGGCGATGATCGCCGGTCGTGTCCTCAAGGAGATCCAGGCACGGATGGGCTTCCTGCTCGACGTGGGGCTGGACTACCTGTCGCTCGACCGCGTCGCCGGCAGCCTGTCCGGTGGCGAGGCCCAGCGAATCCGCCTGGCCACGCAGATCGGATCCGGTCTCGCGGGCGTCCTCTACGTCCTGGACGAACCGTCCATCGGTCTGCACCAGCGGGACAACCGGCGACTGATCGACACCCTCGTCCGGCTGCGCGACCTCGGTAACACGTTGCTGGTGGTGGAGCACGACGAGGACACCATCCGTTCGGCGGACTGGATCGTCGACATCGGGCCGCTCGCCGGTGAGCACGGGGGCCGGGTCGTGCACTCGGGCGACTACAAGGGGTTGTTGGCCAACTCCGAATCGCTGACCGGCGACTACCTCGCCGGGCGTCGTCAGATCGCCATCCCGGACAAGCGGCGCGCGCCGAGCCCCGACAAGCGTCTGCACGTGAAGGGCGCCCGGGAGAACAACCTCAAGAACGTCGACGTGGTCTTCCCCGGCGGCGTGCTGTGCGCGGTCACCGGCGTCTCCGGCTCGGGCAAGTCCACCCTGGTCAACGACATCCTCGCGACCTCGCTGGCCAATCAGCTCAACCGGGCCCGGCAGGTGCCCGGCCGGCACTCCCGGATCGACGGCGTGGACGGGTTCGACAAGCTCGTCCAGGTGGACCAGTCGCCGATCGGTCGTACCCCGCGCTCCAACCCCGCCACCTACACCGGCGTGTTCGACAAGATCCGCACCCTCTTCGCCGCCACCACCGAGGCCAAGGTCCGCGGGTACAAGCAGGGCCGGTTCTCGTTCAACGTCAAGGGTGGGCGCTGCGAGGCCTGCCAAGGTGACGGGACGTTGAAGATCGAGATGAACTTCCTGCCGGACGTCTACGTGCCGTGCGAGGTGTGCCACGGGGCGCGGTACAACCGCGAGACCCTGGAGGTGCACTACAAGGGCAAGACCATCGCCGAGGTGCTGGACATGCCCATCGAGGAGGCGTGCGAGTTCTTCGAGCCGATCACCTCGATCCATCGCTACCTCAAGACCCTCACCGAGGTGGGGCTCGGATACGTGCGGTTGGGTCAACCCGCCCCCACGCTCTCGGGTGGTGAGGCCCAGCGCGTCAAACTGGCTGCCGAACTGCAGAAGCGGTCGAGCGGACGGACGGTGTACATCCTCGACGAGCCGACCACCGGCCTGCATTTCGAAGACATCACCAAACTGCTGTTGGTGATCCAGGGGCTGGTCGACAAGGGCAATACGGTGATCGTGATCGAGCACAACCTCGACGTGATCAAGAGCGCCGACTGGGTCATCGACATGGGGCCCGAGGGCGGTGCCGGGGGCGGCTCGGTCGTGGCCGAAGGCACCCCGGAGCAGGTGGCGACCGTACCCGGGAGCCACACCGGCCGTTTCCTTGCCGAAGTGCTCCCCGGGGTGGCCGACGGGGAGGACGAGGACGCGAGGGAGTGCGTGGTCACCGAGCAGACGACGGGGAAGAAGGCGTCGGCGAGGAAGTCACCGACGAAGAAGGCTGTCACCACGACGAACCAGTCCTCGAAGAAGCAGGCCGAGAAGACCGCCGAGGCGGGGTCAGCGGCGTCCGCGACGGCCAAGAAGACCGCTGCGAAGGCAGCACGTAAGGCGCGCGCCCTACGCTGACGGCTTCCCGGTCCGGGACGGATGGCCCCGGACCGGGGCCCGTCGGGTCAGCGCGGCGCGGTCAGTGGGCGGCGCGGTCAGCGCGGCGCGGTCAGCGCGGCGCGGTCAGCGCGGCGCGGTCAGTAGACCGGGCCGGTGAACTTCTCGCCGGGGCCCTCGCCGGGCTCATCGGGGTACGCGCTGGCCTCGCGGAACGCGCGCTGCAGCCCCTGTAGACCGTCCTTGACGACCCGGGCCTGCGGCCCCAGGTGTTCGGCCGACCCGGCCACCAGGCCGGCGAGGGCCGTGATGAGCTTGCGGGACTCGTCGAGATCCAGTCGCGGGCTGGCGGAGGGGTCGTCGTCGGAGAGCCCCAGTTTCTCAGCAGCGGCACTCATGAGGACGACGATCGAACGGAAGATGATCTCCTGTGCGGCGACGTCCGCCAGATCGACGACCTCGACCTCGCGGGCGTCGAGGTGCCCCTCGAGCAGGTTCTCGGCGGCGGCCTGGTCGGTGGAGGCGGGCTGGTCGGTGGTCATGCCGAACACTGTCCCACGGACCGGTCGATATCGTGTCGCCAGCCACCGGTTTGGGGGCAACGCCGACGACTGGTACAGTCAACTCCCGACTGTGGGAACCCGCTACGTAGTGGGTTCCATCGTCCAAGAGGAGCCCGATCTCCCACCATCCGACGCCGGAAGGCAGTTTGATGGTCACCACCCCGACGAGGGGCCGCGAGCGACCGCGGAAGTCTCGTCGTCGACGGGTGAGGAGTGAGAGGCCCCCGGCATCCCTGCCGTGGGGCCTTCTCGGTTTCACCGGCGTACCCGGTGTGGCCCGGGGTCCCTCGAGGGCGGATGCGCGACCGCGCCAGTGGTCGCGACAGAGCACCATCTACCGAGGAGGGCCCATCAGCGCCGAAGCACGTATCAACGAACGAATCCGTGTCCCCGAAGTCCGACTCGTCGGCCCCGGGGGCGAGCAGGTGGGGATCGTTCGCGTCGAGGATGCACTTCGTCTGGCCCTGGAGGCCGATCTGGACCTCGTCGAGGTCGCGCCCACCGCGCGCCCGCCGGTCTGCAAGATCATGGACTACGGAAAGTTCAAGTACGAGGCGGCGCAGAAAGAGCGCGAGTCGCGGAAGAACCAGCAGCAGACCGTGGTCAAGGAGCAGAAGCTCCGTCCGAAGATCGATACCCACGACTACGAGACCAAGAAGGGGAACGTCGTCCGTTTCCTGGAGAAGGGCTCGAAGGTCAAGGTCACGATCATGTTCCGCGGACGTGAGCAGTCCCGCCCCGAGCTGGGCTTCCGTCTGCTCCAGCGCCTGGCGGACGACATCACCGAGTACGGATACGTGGAGACCAGCGCCAAGCAGGACGGCCGCAACATGACCATGGTCGTCGCCCCCCACAAGGGCGCCAAGACCCGCGCCAAGGCGCAGGAGTCCAAGGTCACGGACCCCGCTTCCGAATAGGCCCTCCGCCGCCCAGACCACGGACGCCCGACGTCCGCACACCCGAGGTCCCACCGGGCCTTCCGGGACGAACCATGTGAGGAAGACCGATCATGCCGAAGATGAAGACCCACAAGGGCACCGCCAAGCGCTTCCGGAAGACCGGAACCGGCAAGCTGGTCCGCCAGCAGGCCAACCGTCGCCACATCATGGAGAAGAAGCCCACCAAGCGCACCCGTCGCCTCGACGGCCGTACGGATGTCGCCCCGGCCGACGTCCCCCGCATCAAGCGGCTTCTCGGGCTCTGAGCCCTCCCACCACCGAAGAGACTTCCGGTCGCCCACGAGCGACCGACCCAAACCAGTGAGGATTGATCAGTGGCACGCGTGAAGAGGGCAGTCAACGCCCAGAAGAAGCGTCGGACCGTACTCGAGTCCACCAAGGGCTACCGCGGACAGCGCTCGCGGCTGTACCGCAAGGCCAAGGAGCAGATGCTCCACTCGATGACCTACAGCTACCGCGATCGTCGTGCGCGCAAGGGCGACTTCCGCAAGCTGTGGATCTCCCGCATCAACGCCGCGGCCCGCGCCAACGACATGACGTACAACCGCTTCGTCCAGGGCCTCAAGCTCGCCGGCGTCGAGGTCGACCGCAAGGTCCTCGCGGACCTCGCCGTCACCGACCCGGCCGCCTTCACGGCGCTGGTCGAGGTCGCGCGCAAGGCGCTGCCGGCCGACGTCAACGCTCCGGCTGCCTGACACCCGCGAATTGACGAACACTCCGCCCGAACAGGGCACGGGACGACCCGCGGATCCGTTCACCGAACGGACCCCGCGGGTCGTTTCCGCATCCAAGCTCCACCGCGCCGCCGCCAGGCGTAAGGCCGGCCGGTTCCTCGCCGAGGGGACCAACTCGGTCGAGGCGGCGGTGGCCACCGGCGTCGCGGTCGAGATCTTCTGCACCGCCGACGCACTCGACCGGTTCGCCGGCCTGGTCGACGCAGCCCGTTCCGCCGGGATCCCGGTGTCCGTGGCGACCGACCGGGCCCTGAAGGGACTCTCGGACACGGTCACCCCCACGGGCATCGTCGCGCTGTGCCGCGCCGTGGCGCGCACGGCGACCGGGGATCCCGTCGCCGACGGGCCCGCGGCCGGGACCGAACCGCAGCCCCGGTTGGTCGCCGTCGGCCAGGCGCTGTCCGAACCCGGCAACGTCGGCACCCTGGTCCGCGTCGCGGACGCGCTCGGGGCCGACGCGGTCTGGCTCACCGAGGGCGCGGCCGACCCGGAGAATCCCAAGGCGGTCCGGGCGTCCGCCGGCAGCCTGTTCCATCTCCCCGTCGTGCGGGGGATCGCCGAGGACCACCTGATCGACCGGGCGCACCGGGCGGGCCTGCAGGTGGCGGTCGCCGACGCCCACGGAGAGGTGGACGTCGAGCGAGCGGATGACGTCCTCGCCGAGCCGACCGCGTGGATCTTCGGCAACGAGGCCCACGGGGTGCCCGAGCACCTCGCCGCGCGCGCGGATCTCCGCGTCCGCATCCCCATCCGTGGAAGGGCCGAGAGCCTGAACATCGTCACCGCCGCCTCCATCTGCCTCCACACGAGCGCCCGGCTGCTGGCGGGATCGTGACCGCGACCCTCACCGCCCGCGGATTCGGCGCCACCCGCGGGGCGCGGACCCTGTTCGACGGGCTCGACCTCGTCGTCGCACCCGGAGACGTCTGGGGCCTCACCGGACCCAACGGCGCCGGAAAATCCACCCTCCTCCACGCGCTGGCCGGCGACCCCGTCGCCGAGATGACCGGGCAGCTCACCCTCAGCCCGCCGGACGCCACAGTCGGGCTCCTCCGACAGGAGGTGGAGCGCGACGACGACGAGGTGGTTCGCGACTTCCTGCACCGCGTCACCGGCGTCGCGGACGCGCTCGCGCGGATGAACGCGCTGGCGGAGCAGATGGCGGACTCCGACTCCGCCGCGGACGCCTACGGGGACGCCCTGGAGCGCTGGTTGGCGCTCGGCGGTGGCGACCTCGACGAGCGGATCCCCGTCACCGCAGCCCGGCTGGGGCTCGACGACACGGTCCCGGACCTGCCGATGTCGGCGCTGTCGGGAGGGCAGGCCGCCCGCGTGAACCTCGGCGCCGTGCTGCTCAGCCAGTACGACATCCTGCTGCTGGACGAGCCCACCAACGACCTCGACCTGGCGGGGTTGGCCGTCCTCGAGGAGTTCATGCAGGCCGAACGGCGCCCGATGGTGGTGGTCAGCCACGACCGCGAGTTCCTGGCCAGGTGCGTCACCGGCATCGTCGAACTGGACTCGGCCCAGCAGCAGATCGCCGTCTTCGACGGCGGCTACGAGGCATACCTCGCCGAACGGGCGCTGGCACGGCAATGGGCCCGCGACGCCTACGAGGAGTACGCGGGCCGGGTCGATCAGCTGAAGGACCGCGTGCAGACACAGAAATCCTGGCTGGACAAGGGCGTGCGCAACACGATGCGCAAGACCGGCGGAAAGGACGCGGAGCGCGACAAGCACATCCGGAACCGGGCGGGCCAGCGCTCCGAGAAGCAGGCCGCCAAGATCTCCCAGTCCGAGCGGGCGATGGAACGCCTCGAGGTGGTCGCCGAACCGCGCAAGGAGTGGGAGCTCCAGATGGAGATCGCGACGGCGCCCCGCTCCGGTTCCGTGGTGGCCGTGCTCGCCGAGGCCGTCGTGCGCCGCGGCGACTTCGTCCTCGGCCCGGTGACCCTGCAGATCGATGCCGGGGACCGGATCCTCATCAGCGGCTCCAACGGCTCGGGCAATACCACATGGCATCTCTGACCCCGATGGACCCCGCGTCGGCGACACGCGACAGCTCCGTGTGAGCGATTGGCGTCGAAAACTAAAGCGATATGCTACGTTCGGGGTATCCGGATGAAGGGAGCCCACTGTGGCGATCGACGAGGGGCGCGCGTGGGCGCTGCGAACGCTGGGAGCCGACGGCGTACTGGTGCGAGAGCAGATCTCGTCCATCATCCGCGACTGCCACGAGAAGATGGCGAACGCGCAGGCCGAGGCCGAGATGAAGCACACCGGCGTGTATGGCCAGATCTGGCGGAAGTGTTTGGACGAGTTCGTGACGGTGCTTGGGCGCCTGCCCTCGGCTGAGATCGTTCCGCGCCGGGGATACAAACTGGTCGCGTTCAACGGGGTGATCCTGTTCCCGTGGCGGTTCGCGCGGGAGCGGTCCACGGACATCGGCTCGCGCCCGTTCGCCGTCTCGGACACGCGGGTCTCGCTGTTCGGTGAGGAGCGCGAATCGACCCAGCAGCGTCTGGACATCGAGTTCGAGCACCCCGAGTTGACCGAGGAAGAGCGGGAGCTGGTCGACGCCGAGAGCAAGGCGCTCGAGGAGGCGCTGTCGACCCACTCCCGCGTGGTCGTCGTCCCGTATGCGAGCAACCCGTTCGCGCTCCACAGCGTCGACTGGGGTGAGGCGACGTTGGGAAGCGACGGCTACCTCACCTTCGCGTCGATGGAATCGCTGCTCGAAGTAGGCGCGGGCTCCCTGGTGGATGTGGACCTGACGGACGAGTCGTTCTCCGACGGGCCGATCCCGCGCCCGGATCTGGGGGTGAAGGGCGACGAGGCGGACGGAGAGGCTGATGGACGACAGTGACACCCTCTTCTCTCTTCTTGGAACAGCCGACCGTCCCGATCTCGACGCCGTCGCTGACGCGTTCGACCCAGCTCGTCTGACCCAGGCGCGTTTCGCGGCCGGCTTGTCGAAGGCGAAGCTCGCCGAGCTAGTCGGAGTCACGCCTGCGGCGATCGGCCAGTACGAGTCGCGAGTGGTAACGCCGCGCCGCGACCTGCTGCCGGTGCTTGCGCGCGAGCTCGATGTTCCGGTGGACTACTTCGCCACGGGTCGACCGATCGGCCGCGTCGACGGCTCGGAGGCGCATTTCCGGAGCCTGCGCTCGACCACCGCGCGGGATCGATCCAAGGCGATTGCATTCATTGAACAGGTCTGGGAGCTGACGTTCGCGCTAGAGAAGAAGGTCCGGTTCCCAGATGTCGACTTGCCGGTGGTGGATCGGCAGCAAGCGGATCCCGCTTCCGCGGCGCAGGCGCTTCGCGAGCATTGGGGCCTGGGCGTGAAGCCGGTCAAGCATCTGGTCGCGCTGACGGAATCGCACGGGATCGTCGTGAGCCTGCTGACGTTGGCGAACGCCGACGTAGCCCGAGTCGGCGCGTTCTCGACGTCTCGCTTGGCTCGCCCGGTCATCGTGGTGACGCCCGAGCGTGCGAAGTCGGTGTTCGTCTATCGGTTCACGGTCGCCCACGAGCTGGGGCACCTGCTCCTGCACGGCGAGGCCGTTCCAGGTGACCAGCAGCAGGAGCGAGAAGCCGATCAATTCGCTGCTGAGTTCCTGACTCCACGTTCCCAGATTGTGAACTTGCTGCCGCGGACCGTGAACCTTTCGCGGCTCGATGAGCTCTCGCGGCATTGGGGTGTGTCGGTGGATTCGCTGCTGCTACGGATGAAGGAGACCGGTACGGTCTCCGACGCTTCGATCCGTCGGGGCTACCAGAAGCTGAACCAGCTGCGCAGCTCCTCACTGGACGCGCCCGAGCCGGTGAACGCATATCCGGGTGAGGTGCCGTCGATGTTGGCCGAGGCTGCCCGGCTTGCCGATCAAATCGGCTTCGCGCAGATAGACCTCGCCCGCGAGCTGCGATGGCACCCGGCACGTGTGCGCGAAGTCCTGGGTGTCGACGATCCCAGGCCGACATTGAAGCTGGTCACCGATCCCTCACCCGAATAGGGCTGGAATGGTGTCGTCGAGGTCGAGGATTAGCGCGCAGATGACGGCCCTCCGGAAAGGCAACGACGTCGCCCAGCGGCGATGGGATTCGGCAGCCGCGAGACGGAGGATTAGGGATGAGCCGATCAAGTTCGAAGACCCGGCGAGCTGCTCGGGCAGCGGGCGTGACTGCTCGTAGCGCCCAGAGTTCCGGCATCGTCAAGTGCTACGTCGAGCGGTTCGAGAACGCGGTCGGCGCACCGGACCTCCGCCTTCGCGAGAAGTCAACCAAGCGGCTCGTGCGCGTTCTGACGGACAACCAGACAGAGCTTTGCGCTGTACTCGGTAATCGACCTGTACTCCCGCAAGATCGTCGGATGGACGATCCAGTGTCAAGGGACATTGGGATCTCCCTGTGGGCGGTCAGTTCATCTCCCTGCTCGCGGACAGCTGATCTCCCTGTGCGCGGTCAGTTGATCTCCCTGGTGGTCGGTTAGTGCAATGGGACCACCCCCTTGCCGGCGGTGGCTTCGGCGAGCCGGAGGGAGGTGCCCTCGGTGATGATGACGTGGGCGTGGTGCAGTAGTCGGTCCACGGCGGCGGTGGCCAGGGTTTTGGGCATGAAGGTGTCGAATCCCGCGGGGTGTAGGTTGCTGGTGACCGCCAGGCTGCGGCGTTCGTAGGTGGCATCGACCAGGCGGTAGAACGCCTCTGCGGCGGCTTGACCTGCGGGCAGCATCCCGATGTCGTCGACGACGATGAGCTCGGCGCGGGTGATGCGGGCGATGATTTTGCCGGCGGAGCCGTCGACGTTGGCGCGTGCCAGGGCTTCGGTCAGCGATTCGAGGGTGAACCAGGAGGCCCGCATGCCGGCGTCGATGACGTTGTGGGCCAGGGCCTCGACGAAGTGCGTCTTTCCGGTGCCTGAGGGGCCACTGATGGCGAGGTTCTCGGCTCGGTGGACCCATTCCAGTCCGGCGAGCGCTGACTGGGTCGGCGCGGGGATGGAGGAGTCGGCTTCGCGCCAGGAGTCGAACGTCTTGCCGGCTGGGAGTCCGGCGGCCTTGCGGCGGGCGGCTTTGGTGGCCTGGTCTCGCCCGCGGATCTCCTCGGCGAGCAGGACCCGCAGCAGTTCGGTGGGGTCCCAGCGTTGGGCTCGGGCGGTGGCCAGGACCTCGGGGGCGGCGGCCCGCAGGTAGGGCATGCGCATTCGTTTGAGTACCGCGGTCAGGTCCTCGGGCAGTGGCACCGCCGGCGTGGTGGTCGGTGTGCTCATCGGGCGGTGTCCTTTCGGGTGCCGAAGCCGGCCCAGGCTCCTGTGCCGGGCTGAGCGGAGTGGGCTTCGTCGGCGATGACCAGGTCCGCACCGGTCGCGCCGGTGGCCAGGTGCCGGACGATCGCTGCGACGTCGCCGTCGGCGAACCGTCCGGCCGCGGCGGCGGTTCCCAATGCCGCGTCCACGTCGTCGGCGCCGACCAGGGCGGCCAGCTCGACGGCGTCGACCATCTTGGCCCGGATCCGCGAGGTCCCGGCGGCGGAGGCCTCGATCAACCAGGACTGGGCTCCATCGCCCAAGGCCAGGAACTCCTTCTCGGCCTGGGATCGAGCCTTGGGCCGGGGTGGGCGCGGTGCCCCGTCGGGCTCCTGCGGGTGATTGGGGTAGTGGCCCAGATCGATGCGCGGCGTGCCCGGGGTGGACAAGTGGTGCCGCGCCACCTCGCACAGTCCCCGCCGATCGGCGACCCAGTCCGGGGCCACGGGCAGCCGGTCGAGGTCGGCGACGATGACCAGGTCCATGCCGTCGGCGCGGACCCACACCTCAGCGCCGACCAGCCCGGGCGGGGTGGAGTAGCGCACTGACCCGAATCGGATGGTCTGATCGGTGCCCACGGTGCGGGTCTGGCCCAGCGCCATGGTGTGGGGCGCCGTCGGCAGTACATGCAGACGACGGCGTTCGTCGATCAGAGCCTCATTCGGGACCCTTGCCGACTCCCGATGCTTACGGGAGTTGACCTTGGCGCAGAACTGCTCGCATGCTGCCTCGAGCTCGGCGAAGGAGCCGTACTGCTCCCGCAGGTTCGCCTCGGTGGGCACCACATCGGCCTTGGCCAGCCGGACGGTGGACTCGGTGCCGCCCTTGGACTCCGGATCGAACGGCACACAGGTGTGCACCTGGGTGCCGTAGTGACGGGCGGCCTGGACGATCTGCGGATGACGCACCGGCACACCGGCGACGTGATCCACGCTGACCGTCTTGGCGTTGTCGGTCAGCACGTAGGTCGGTACCCCGCCCATGCGGCGCAGGGTCGCATCCAGGCAAGCGATCAGCGTGGGCAGTTTCTGGTCCCACACCGGGATGACTACCCGGAAGCGGGACCACGCCAACCAGGCGCAGAACAGCAACGTCGAGCGCAGGACCCCGTCCGGGCCGGGGACTTTCGGCCCTTCGCCCCAGTCGAACTGCAGCCACAGGCCCGGCTCGGTGATCCACGGCCGGTAGGTGCGCTGATGCCCGGCCCGCCACGCGGCCTTGACCTGCGCCACCGCCCGCCTGGTCGTGCGCTCGGTCCCGGTGAACCCCATGGCCACCAGCCGTTCGTGGACGATATCGGCGCGGATCTTGCCGTTGCCGCGCTCGACCCACTCCTCGATCTTGGGCATGTGCTCATCGAGCATCCGCGGACGGCGGCCCGCGCCGGTCACCGGACGCCCCTGGTCACGAGCGGCGACGTACCGCCGCACGGTCTTGGGATCCACACCCGCCAACTGTGCGGCGGAGTGCGCACTTTCAGTGGCGTCGTACGCCTCCAGAATTTCCATGATCTCCCTGTCAGACTTCTTCATGCGTCCCTCCGGTGGAACAGCGCTCGAAAGGTGGTCGAAGACCTCGAGCACATCCCCGGAGGGGCGCTTTTCGCGGGACCGACACGGCCCGATCCCTTGGCCACGGACAGGGAGATCAACTGACCGTCAGCAGGGAAGTACGTGTCCGCCTACAGGGAGATTGGCATGGCCGCTAGCACTCGTTGAGCCACGGAGTCGCGCGGAGTACGTCGCCATCTCCGCGCCGATTGTGAAACAAGGCGCTCACGAGATAGCTGTCGCGTTCGAGGGCTTCTCGGTTAAGGTCCACATCGTGACGGCGGACGTCGCATCTCCTCCGACGTCCGTGTGGGCCTACATCGAGGAGTACCCGGTCGATGGCGGGGGCCTTGGTCTGCGTCTTCGCCAGAAGGTCACCGGCCGGAAGGTCGAGATGTACGGCAGGGACCAGGATCACTTGCTCACATTCCTCAGCAGCCCGCAATTCACAGGTGCTGACTCGCACATGCCGAACTTCTACCAGAAGGACGGCTTCGACGACTACGTGCTGGTTTCCGGAGGTGCGGCCACGGACTCCTATGACGTGCTGCTCTTCAACGACGGTGCCGAGCTCACTTATCTGCTTGGCCCGACGCCCGACACCGCATACAGGGACGCGTTCCGTGAGCTCACGGATGAGTCAGCGCCCAAGGCGCACGCACGTACGGCACAGACGCACTTCGACACGGGCCGCTACCGCGAGGCCGTGCTCGCCGCGCGACTCGCTGTCGAGACGGCATGCGGCGGACGTGGGCCCGACGTGAAGCGCCGGCTCGCTAACGCTCCTGCTGACATTGCGGCTGCGGGTGATGCGCTGTACGGGAAGCGCCACATCGCCGTCCATGAGGGCGACACGCGGGTCGAGCAACCCGACGCCACACAGGCGATCCTCGCGATGCACAGCGTCCTCGCCTACCTAGAGTCAGACAGTTTCAGTAGCTGAGCCTCTGCCACGATTGAGGGATGGCACCGCTTTCTTCGTGGACGACTTCCACGCGCGAGCCGCTGAGGCGGCACGCGATGGTGCACATGGTTGCCTCGTCGGCGACCATCGGGTCGGGGGTCGACTGGGCTGCGTCACAGATCCCGAACCAGTACACGGGTCCGGACCGCGTCGCCGCGATCCTCGCCGATCTGGGGAAGCCTGCTGCGGCCGAATACCTGGAAGGGAAGCTCCCTACAAGCAAGCGCACCCGCTCGGGCGACCTCGGAGAGATTATCGGAGCGCAGTACGCGGCGCTTGAGCTGGGGTTTCGAGTCGTGGAACGCCTGCGGTGGAAGGACCACCGCGAGATGTCGATGCGTGGCGATGACCTGGTTGGGGTGCGCGCGGCCACCAACGGATCGCTCGAATTGCTGAAGGGCGAAGCCAAGAGCCGTGCGACGCTCGGAACGGCGACGGTCACAGACGCGGACCTTGCGCTCAGACGCGATCGGGGACGCCCATCGCCTCACGCTCTCAGCTTCGTCGCTGACCGACTCCACGAACTCGGCGAGCATGCATTGGCGAACCTTGTCGACGACGCTCAACTGACTACAGGGATCAGCCAACGGCAGGTGGTGCAACTGCTCTTCACCTTCACGGGCAACGACCCACGCAACCTCCTTCGGACAAACACGACCGCATATCGAGGCGGCGTAAAGCGCCTCGCCGTCGGCCTGCAGGTCTCACAGCATCAAGCGTTCATCGCGAACGTGTACTCGAAAGCGATCGCCAATGCCCGAGACAGTTGAGGACATTGAGGCCGCGATCGAGGAGGCGACCACCCCCGGCTTTCGCGAACAGCTTCTCGCGCGCGGCGAAGCCCGGTCGATGATCTGGCGTGACGGCGTCCTGCCCGAGGACGCGCCCGCGTTCGATCAGCTACTCAGCTACGACCTTCTCTCCTACGGCTATTCGCTCCTGGGCCTGGGGCTACGTCTCGTGGAGGCGAATGGGTCGCAAAGCCTCGCCCAACGCGCCTTCGAGGGCGCAGCCACAGCCATCGAATCAGTCATCGCCAGAGGACCTAACTCGCGCGAACGGGGCTTCCACCGTGTCGTCGCCGCAGCCGCCTACCACCTCGGCAGTTACTCCGCGCGGGCATACTCGCTGCTTCAGACAGCGCTCGATTCCGGTGAAGTCACGATTGGCGAGCGATCCCTCATCCACATCATCCGCAGAGAACTCGACACCCTGGACGCGCTCATCCTGAGCCACCGCGACGAGGACGTGGCAGCAGACGCCAACCTGGTTGAGACGTTGCGCGGGCTCTTCGAGCCCACGAGCGATGAGGACCAGGACGCTGACAGCGGCGACACCGATGTCATCGACGTCGTCGACCTCGCACTGACGGACGCGTTCGTCGGTGCGATCAGCATGGCGCTGCTTGCGTTCGAGCGGGGTGAGCAAGCGCTGCTGGATGAGGCCCTCAGCACACTGCAGGTCGGTCTAGGAGCCGCCAGCGAACTGAACATGGTTCCGCATTGGTGGTGCCATCGACTTGCGATTCACCTACTCCGCGGCCTCTGGGAGGCCAGTTTCCATCGCCTGCTCCCGGACGGTCCCATCGACGGTGATGGTGGCGACTGGGCACGGCTGCGTGCGACGTTCATCGCCTCCCTCTTCCGGAGGCGACGCTCGGAGATCGACCTATGGCCGTCGCAGCTCGCCGCCGCAGAGCGGGTGCTGAACACCAGCGAGAACCTGGTGTTGTCTCTCCCGACGAGCGCCGGCAAGACCCGGATTGCCGAACTTTGCATCCTCGCGTGCCTAGCCGAGGGCCGGCGGGTTGTGTTCGTAACCCCATTGCGGGCGCTGTCAGCCCAGACCGAAACGGCCCTGCAACGCACCTTCACCCCTCTGGGGAAGACCGTCACATCCCTCTACGGCGCGATCGGGGCCAGCAGCGCCGACGAGGACTTGCTGCGAGAGAGGGACATCGTCGTCGCCACTCCCGAGAAGCTCGACTTCGCCCTGCGCAACGCCCCAACACTCCTCGACGACGTAGGGCTTGTCGTCCTCGACGAGGGGCACATGATCGGGGCGGATGAACGTGAGGTCCGATACGAAGTTCAGGTACAACGACTGCTGCGCCGTGAGGATGCGGCCACCAGACGTATCATCTGCCTCTCGGCGATCCTGCCAGACGGAGACGAAGTCGAGGACTTCGTCAACTGGCTCACCGATGACCAACCCGACGGTCTCATCGCGAGCTCGTGGCGGCCGACGAAACTTCGCTATGGCGAAGTGATTTGGCAAGGCGATCGAGCCCGCCTGAGCATCATCGTGGGAGACGAGGAGCCCTTTGTGCCCCGGTTCCTCGAACCCTTCGTTCCACCGATCGGTCGCAGGACGACGCCCTTCCCCAAGGATCCGCAGGAGCTGACGCTGGCTACCGCCTGGCGGCTCGTCGACGACGGGCAGACCGTCCTGATCTTCTGCCCACTCAAGTCATCGGTGAACGCCTTTGCCAAAGTCATCGTCGACCTTCATGCCCGCGGAGCACTCGGGAGTGTCTTCGAAGGAGATCCGGGCGACCTCGCCTCCGCCATCACGATCGGAGAGGAATGGTTCGGCCGAGATCACCCGATCCTCGCCTGTCTGAGACTCGGCGTAGCGATTCATCACGGATCGCTGCCCGCACCCTACCGACGAGAGGTTGAAAGGCTGTTACAGCGAGGAGCGCTGAAGGTTACGGTCTCTTCACCGACCCTCGCCCAGGGACTCAACCTCTCCGCCAGCGCGCTCGTAATGCACAGCCTCTGGCGCAACCGGGAACTGATCAAGGCGTCTGAGTTTCGCAACATCGTCGGCAGAGCCGGCCGAGCGTTCGTGGACTCCGTCGGCCTCGTCGTCCACCCAATCTTCAAGGACGTGTCCCGAGGGAGGCGGAACTGGAGGCAGCTGGTCGAGGACACGGCTCTGCGCGACATGGAAAGCGGCCTAATGCAACTGGTGGTGAACCTGTTCGCCCGGATGCAGGCCAAGCACGGTCTCCGGAACCTGGACGCGCTGCTGGAATACGTCGCCGGCACAGCGGCGTGGGATTACCCAGAAGTTGCGGCCGAGAGCGAGGAGGAAGCTGAGCGTTCCCGAACTGCGTGGCGCTCGCAGCTCGCTAGCCTCGACAACGCCCTCCTCAGTCTGCTCAACGATTCCGCGGTTGCGGAGGACGGAGTCGAGGGGGCTCTCGATGACGTGCTCGCCTCGTCCCTTTGGGCCAGGAGCTTGGCTCGACGGCAGGAGCCCGTTCAGACAGCGCTTCGAGCCGGTCTGACCGCGCGTGCGCGCTTCCTCTGGAGCCAGTCAACTGCGGCACAGCGCCGAGGGTACTTCCTTGCGGGGGTCGGTCTCGAGACCGGACGCCAACTCGATGAGCACGCCAGCATCTTGGAGCAGTACCTGCGCGACGCAGACGAGGGCATCCGAATCGGCGACCCCGATACCGCAATCGATGCCCTAACGAGCTTCGCCAGGATCGCATTCGGCTTTCACCCCTTCGCGCCCCGCGCTCTTCCTCCACATTGGGAAGGCGTCCTCGCTGGTTGGCTTCGCGGTGAGGACCCCTCGCAGATAGCGGGGGAGGAGGTCACGGACACGCTGGAATTCATTGAGGACTCGCTGGCGTACAGGCTGCCATGGGCGCTGGAAGCGGTCCGGGTCCGAGCGACCGCCCACGAAGAGCCTGTCGGCGATCTTTGGGCGCTCCTCACCGACCAGCACGGACTCGCAGTTGCGGCGCTAGAAACAGGGACGCTGAACCGTTCGGCCGCGCTGCTCATGCAGGCCGGATTCTCTTCCCGAGCCGGTGCTCTCGCCGCGGTCACGGCCGGAGACGGCGCCTTCACGACCGTGTCGGAGCTTCACCAGTGGATGAACTCGGAGGAGGTCCGGCGACGCGCAGGCGACTCGCACTGGCCGACTGTGTCATCTCACGATCTCTGGGTCGGTTTCATCGGCCGTAGCACTGCTGCACCGGGGAGAACCTGGATCAACACGATCGAGGATGCCGCAGTGACGTGGCTCCCCGATCATCAGCCGAGTAGCGGGACGCCGTGCCCTGGGCCCCAAGCGTTGCACAGGACATCCCGATCGGGCGAGAGCGGTCAGAGCCGGTCCAGGATGAACTGCACCCGCTCGTCGGCGCTGAGGACCGGAACCCGCACGACCGGCAAGGGCAGCGCTTCGTACACCTGGGTCAGCAGTTCGTGGATGCGCTGCTGGGCGGCGGTGTCCTCGGTGCGGGCGTAGTCGGCGGCCAGGGGCAGCAGGTCGAGGATGAACGTCGTGCGGTAGTCGACGTGCTCGAGCGCGGTGAGCAGGGCGGGGTCGGGCTCGAGATCGAGGAAGCGGTAGTAGGCGAGGGAGTCGGGGACGGCCCGGTCGAGGAACACGGTGGCGTCCGGGTCGAGGGGTGCTTCCTCCGCGAGCTGCATGTCCAGGACGCCGCGCTGGAACTGCCGCTGCTTCGCCCGGACCTCCTCGACGGTGCGGCCGGCGATGCGCTGCAGGTCGAGATAGTGCCGGGCATGCTCGATGGTGGTGGTGTAGCCGCGGTCCCGCAGCAGGTTCACGGTGGTGGTCTTGCCCGAGCTGGGCCCGCCGGTGATGACGTACCAGTTGGTCACGTTCGCCCTTTCGCTCTGCCCGCTCCGGGAATATCCTCTTCACGAAGTACCTTATACCCCTAGAGGGTATACGATCGACGTCGGAGGTGGCTGAGATGGCACACGGATACGTGGATGACAAGCAGGCGCTGCTGGCGCGGTTGCGTCGGGCGGAGGGGCAGGTGCGCGGGATCGCGCGGATGGTCGACGAGGACGTGTACTGCATCGACATCCTGACCCAGATCTCGGCGGCGATGAAGGCGCTGGAGTCGGTCGCGCTGACGCTGCTGGAGGACCATCTCGGGCATTGCGTCGCGCAGGCGACCGCGCAGGGCGGCCCGGTCGCGGAGGAGAAGCTCCGCGAGGCGAACGCCGCGATCGCGCGGCTGGTCCGCTCCTAGAACGTTCACACCACACGCATCGACACGCTCACGAAAGGAGCACAACATGACCGGACAAGGATTCCAGGACCTCGGCCTGCAGGCGACGAACGGCGGTGGCTGCGCCTGTTGCGCCCCCACCTCCCACGCCGCCACGGCCAACACCACCGCCTCCGCGACGGCGCAACCGGCATCGGGCGAGGTGTCGGCGCAGTTCCTGGTGGAGGGGATGACGTGCTCGCACTGCGTGCGCAGCGTCACCGAGGAGGTCTCCGCGATCGACGGGGTCTCCGGCGTCGAGGTCGACCTGCACGCCGGCGGCGTGTCCACGGTGACCGTGTCCAGCACCGCCCCGGTGGACGCGGAGCGGGTGCGGGAGGCGGTCGAGGAGGCCGGGTACAGCCTCGCCGCAGCCTCATGAGCACGCTGGACGTCGATCTCGACATCACCGGGATGACCTGCGCGTCGTGCGCGACGCGGGTCGAGCGGAAGCTGAACAAGCTGCCCGGGGTGGAGGCGACGGTCAACTTCGCCACCGAGAAGGCCCGCGTGCACTCGGAGGCCCCGGTGCCGGTGGAGGAGCTGATCGCGGCGGTCGAGCAGGCGGGGTACGGAGCGAGCCTCCCAGCCCCGCCTGTGCCCGACACGGCTGAGCAGACCATCCCGCGGGACGATGAGCTGGCGTCGCTGCGGCAGCGGCTGATCGTCTCGGCGGTGCTGGCGGTGCCGGTCGCGGTGCTGTCGATGATCCCCGCCCTGCAGTTCACCTACTGGCAGTGGCTCACGCTCACCCTGGCCGCGCCGGTGGTGGTGTGGGGGGCGTGGCCGTTCCACCGCGCCGCGGCGATCAATGCCCGGCACGGGGCGGCGACGATGGACACTCTGATCAGCGTCGGGGTGCTGGCCGCGTTCGGCTGGTCGCTGTACGCGCTGTTCTTCGGCGGTGCGGGGATGCCGGGAATGCGGATGAGCGTCACCTTCGTCGGCACCCCGCAGGCCGGTGGCCACGAGGTGTACCTGGAGGTCGCCGCGCTGGTGACCGTGTTCATCCTCCTCGGCCGCTACCTCGAGGTTCGTGCCAAGCGGCAGTCCGGCGAGGCCCTGCGCGCCCTGCTGGAGCTCGGCGCCAAGGACGCAGTGATCCTCCGCGAAGGCACTGAGCAGCGCGTCCCCGTCGCACAGCTCGTTCCGGGTGATGTCGTGGTGGTGCGGCCGGGTGAGAAGATCCCCGCCGACGGCCTCGTCACCGAGGGAATGTCCGCGGTGGACGAGTCGATGCTGACCGGCGAGTCCGTGCCGGTCGAGGTCGCCCCCGGCTCCCGCGTGGTCGGCGCGACTGTGAACACCGGCGGGCGCCTGCTCGTGCAGATCACCCGCGTCGGCGCCGACACCGAGCTGGCCCGGATGGCGCGGCTGGTCGAGGAGGCGCAGACCGGCAAGGCCCAGGTGCAGCGCCTCGCCGACCGGGTGTCGGCCGTCTTCGTCCCCATCGTCATTGTCCTCGCCCTGGCCGCGTTCGCCGGGTGGCTGATCGCGGGGGCGCCCTTGGAGGTCGCCTTCACCGCCGCGGTGACCACCCTGATCATCGCCTGCCCGTGCGCGCTGGGGCTGGCGACGCCGACCGCTCTGCTGGTCGGCACCGGCCGCGGCGCCCAGCTGGGCATCCTCATCCGCGGACCCCAGGTGCTCGAGCAGACCCGCCGCATCGACACCGTCGTGCTCGACAAGACCGGCACCATCACCGCCGGCACCATGACCGTCACCGGCATCCACCCCGCTCCCGGCACCGATGAGGCGGAGCTGATCCGGTTCGCCGCGGCGCTCGAGCACGGCTCCGAGCACCCCATCGGCCGCGCCATCACCGCCGCAGCCGACGGCCCGACGGATGCCGTGGAGTCATTCGCCGCCGAGGCCGGTCAAGGCGTGCAGGGCATCGTCGACGGCCGCTTGGTCGCCGCCGGCCGCGCCACCTGGATCACCAGGCAATGGGCGATCGCGATCCCCGACGAGCTCGCCGCGACGATCACGGCCGACGAGGCCGCGGGCGCCACCGTGACCGTCGTGGCGTGGGACGGGCAGGCGCGCGGCGCGATCAGCGTCGCCGACACCATCAAGCCCACCAGCCGTGAGGCCATCGCCCGACTGCGCGGGCTCGGGCTGACCCCGATCCTGCTCACCGGCGACAACCCCGGCGCCGCCCGCACCATCGCCGACGACGCCGGCATCGAGGACGTCCGCGCCGGAGTCACCCCGCAGGGCAAACTCGACACCATCCGCGAGCTGCAGGCATCCGGACGGGTGGTCGCGATGGTCGGCGACGGCGTGAACGACGCCGCCGCCCTCGCCCAAGCGGACCTCGGCATCGCAATGGGCACCGGCACCGACGCGGCCATCACCGCCGCGGACCTGACCATCGTCTCCGGCGACCTGCTCCTGGTCCCGGACGCGATCCGGCTCGCCCGCCGCACCCTGGGCACCATCAAGGGCAACCTGTTCTGGGCGTTCGCGTACAACGTCGCCGCGATCCCGGTCGCGATGCTCGCCCTGCTCAACCCCATTCTCGCCGCCGCCGCGATGGCGTTCAGCAGCGTGTTCGTCGTCACCAACAGCCTCCGACTGCGCCGCTTCCGCCTCCTGCCCGCCCCGACGCCCACCGTCCTGACGCCCAGCCGCGACACCACCCCCGTCCACGCCTGACACCCACGCAAGGAGACCGCCATGACGCACGACCACGAGCACCACACCGGCCACGAGCACGCCGCGCACGATCACGGATCCCACGAGCACCATCACCATGAGCCCCCGGCCGGGGCGACCAACCTCGTCACCTGCCCGGTCATGCCCGGCAATCAGGTCGACCCGGCGTGGGCAGAGAAGCGCGGCCTGTTCCGTGACTACGAAGGCGCGCGGTACTGGTTCTGCTGCCCCGAGTGCGGGCCGCTGTTCGACGGCGACCCCGCCCGCTACGCCAACGCCGCCTGACCCACGACGGCAGGGAAAGGGGGCGCGGGATGGATACAGCGGTCGGTCTGGTGCAGGCCTACCTGCGGGTGAACGGGTACTTCACCGTCGCCGAGTACCCGGTGCTGGACGCGACCGGTCCGGACGGGCCGCGCACCGTCACCGACCTGGACATCCTCGCGATCCGACTGCACCACATCCCCGGCGACGACCCCGACCCGGCCCTCGGCGCCCGCCCCGGGGCGCCGGACATGATCGTCGGCGAGGTCAAGGAGGGCGCCCCGAAGCTGAACCCCGCGATGCGCGACCCCGCGGTGCTGGAGGCCGCGTTCGCCCGGTTCGGCTGCTGCACCCCCGCCGACGCGCCCGCCCTCGTCCAGGAGCTGCTGACGGCCGGGCAGGTCCTCGCCCCGGAGGGCCACCTGATCCGCACGGTCGCGTTCGGCAACACCGCCCGCCCCCATCGGTCCGGCTCCTGGCACACCGTCCCCCTCGAGCACATCCTCGACTATCTCCGCGATCACCTCGCCCGCAACTGGGCCGTCGTCGGTCGCACCCAGATCAAGGACGACACCCTCGGGCTGCTGGCTCTGATGGAGAAGGCCCACCGTGCCGGAACGGGCCGCCGATGAGCCGGTTGCCGCGCACCGGTCCCCATCCGGGACCATCGCCCCTGGCCAGGCATCGGTCGGGCGACCAGGCTGGGCAGGACCGCCGTGCGCCCGATCGGCGCCGGCGGGGGATCCAGGCACACCGGGGTACGCTGGACGCGGGAAGTAGGTCGGCGGTGAACCACATCCGAGCCCTGGTGCACGCCCCATCCGGGCTGCACCGGCTGCTGCTGACCTTCGCGACCGCGCTCCTGCTGATCGCCGGCCTGCTGGCCATGCACACCCTCACCGGCACGCTCACCAGCGGGCACGCCGACACCCCCGCAGCGGCCTCCGAAGCCGCCCATGCCGCGCCCGACTCTGACCTGGGCGGCACCGTCGCGACCGGGAGCATGCTCGAGAACACCATCGGGACAGGCACCGAGGCTTCGGGCGGGCACTGCGAGGGCGACTGCGACAGCTCGGGCGGAATGCCGGACCATTCGATGCTGATGATGGCGTGCGTGCTGGCGCTGCTGGCCGCCACCATCGTGCTGCTCGCCCCGGCGCTGCTGGCCCGCCTGGGCACCGTCCTCGCCCTGCTACGCCTGCACGGGCGGAATGTGCTCACCGCGTTACCGCACCCCCGACCACCTTCCCTCATCGTCCTGTCGATCAGTCGAACCTGATTCCCCGCCCTCCCGTCGCCGCTGTGCCGGGAGATGCTGCGCCGTGCCCGCATACGGCACGGGAATCAACTCACCATTCGACTGACTAGACAAGGACACCCACCCATGCGTTTCCGCATTCTCGCGCTGAGCACCGGCGCGCTCGCCGCTGCGCTCGTGCTCGCCGGCTGCGCGCCCACCGACGGATCCATGCCCGGCATGGACCACGGCCCCGGCGGCATGACCAGCAGCACCCCCGCCCCCTCCGAGCAGGCATCGTTCAACTCCGCTGACGAGATGTTCGTCACGATGATGATCCCGCACCACGAACAGGCCATCGAGATGGCCGATCAGATCCTGGCCAAGGACGGCATCGACGAGCGGGTCGTGACCCTCGCCGAGCAGATCAAAGCCGCCCAAGGCCCCGAGATCCAGACCATGAAGGGCTGGCTCGAGGACTGGGGAATCCCCTACTACGACTCCATGTCCGACATGGGCGGGATGGGCGGCATGGACCACGGCGACGGGATGATGTCCGACGACGACATGGCCGCCCTGGACGCCGCCACCGGGGTCGAGGCGACCCGGCTGTTCCTCGAGGGCATGGTCGGCCACCACCAGGGCGCCGTCACCATGGCCCAGATGGTGCTGAACAACGGCGAGTACCCGGACGTGGCCGCGCTCGCCCAGCAGATCATCGACGGACAGACCGCCGAGATCACCACCATGCAGGACATCCTCGCCACCCTCTGACCCGAACCCCTCGGGCGGGGCCGACCACCCCTCACCTGGCCCCGCCCGAGGCCCGGCGCATCCGTCCTGACCGACAGCGCCGGCCCGTCGAAAGGCCCATCATGACTTCCCGGACTCTGGCCGCGTGCTTCGTGGGCCATCATCCTCGCCCTGATCATCCTGTCCGCGGCGACCATCCTCTTCATCCAGGCGATCGCATGAGCAGCAACGCCACCACGATCACGGCCGCTGCCGTCGCCGCTGCCGCGGGCCTGCTGCTGACCGGCTGCACCTCCACGCCGCCCGCCATTTCGGCACCCGCCCCGGACACGGGTCTCGGTCATGTGCACGGCATCGTCGACCTCGGCGGGAGCACCGTGCTGCTGGGCACCCACATCGGCCTCTACACCCTCACCGACACCGGCGACATCTCCGGCCCCCTGGGAGGCGCGGACTTCGACGCGATGGGCCTGACCGCCGACGGCGACGTCCTTTACGCCTCCGGGCACCCCGGACCGAACACCCCGGCGGAGCTCGGCGAGCACAACCTGGGACTCATCCGAAGCACCGACGCCGGGACCACCTGGGAGCCGGTCGCGTTTACCGGGCAGGAGGACTTCCACGTCCTCACCGCCGGAGACCGTGCGATCCACGGGATCGGGTCCAGCTCGATCACCATCCGCACCAGCACCGACGGCGGGACCACCTGGATCGACGGCGCCGAGCTCACCGCCGCCGACCTGACCGTCACCACCGACGGCACCCTCTACGCCGCGACGCGGCAGGGCCTGCAGGAGAGCCGGGATGCGGGCGCCACCTTCGACCTCGTCGCGGATGCGCCGCCGCTCTACCTGGTGGAGGCGGACTCCACAGGCGGGCTGGTCGGCGTCGACACCGACGGCACCCTCTGGCGACTCACCGGCACCGGATCCTGGGACAGCGTCGGTGCCGCCACGGGCACCGTCCAGGCGCTCGGGAACGCAGATGGGGCGGTCGTGCTCGTCGACGACCGCGGCGTCGTCTGGATCCACGGCACCGAGACCACCGTCGTCCTCCCGACAGGGACCGCACAATGACCGCTAGCATCATGCCCACATTCGGCGGCCTCGGCCGCGAACCGCGAGGAGTCCTACCATGAGCACCGCAGCGGCCCGTTGGGCCCACCGCGCCACCGACGTCACCCTGGACCGACTGGAGGAGGTGGATGCGTGGTGGCGGGCGGCGAACTACCTGAGCATCGGGCAGATCTACCTGCTCGACAACCCGCTGCTGCGCGACCCGCTCACCGCGGAGCACATCAAGCCGCGGCTGCTGGGGCACTGGGGCACCACCCCGGGCCTGAACTTCCTGTACGCCCACCTCAACCGGGTGATCACCGATCGGGACCTGAACACCCTGTACGTGACCGGGCCGGGGCACGGCGGGCCGGGCATGGTCGCCAACGCCTACCTGGACGGCACGTACACGGAGCTGTACCCGCGGATCGACCGCACCGAGGAGGGACTGCGGGCGCTGTTCCGGCAGTTCTCCTTTCCCGGCGGCATCCCCTCGCACGCGTCCCCGGACACGCCGGGGTCGATCAACGAGGGCGGCGAGCTCGGCTATTCCCTTGTCCACGCCTATGGCGCCGCGTTCGACAACCCGGATCTGCTGGTCGCCTGTGTGATCGGCGACGGGGAGGCGGAGACCGGGCCGCTGGCGACCGCGTGGCACGGCAACAAGTTCCTCAACCCCGCCGCGGACGGGGTGGTGCTGCCGATCCTGCACCTGAACGGGTACAAGATCGCCAACCCGACGGTGCTGTCCCGCATCCCCGAGGACGAGCTGGTCGCGCTGCTGCGCGGCTACGGCCACGAGCCGTTCGTGGTCACCGTCGGCTTCGACGGCGAGGACCCGCGGGAGTCCCACGCCCGGTTCGCCGGCGTGCTGGACGAGGTGCTGGACCGGATCGCGGACATCAAGACCGCCGCGGCGGCCGGCACCCTGGAGGGCCGGCCTGCGTGGCCAGCGATCGTGCTGCGCAGCCCGAAAGGCTGGACCTGCCCGCCGGTGATCGACGGGCTCCCCGTGGAGGGCACCTGGCGGTCCCACCAGGTGCCGCTCGCCGAGGTCCGCGACACCCCCGAGCACCTGCAGATCCTCCAGGACTGGCTGGCCTCCTACCGGCCCGACGAGCTCTTCGACGCCGACGGCGCCCCGTTCCCCGCCACGGTCGCGGTCGCCCCGGCGGGAGTGCGGCGGATGAGCGCGAGCCCGGTCGCGAACGGCGGGCAGCTGACCGTCCCGCTGCGCCTGGGCGATTTCCGGGACCACGCCCACCCGGTCGACCCCGAGGCGCGAGGCGCGGAAACCGGGGAGGCGACCCGGGTGCTCGGCGAATGGCTCGCCGACGTGATCCGGCACAACCCGGACAACTTCCGCATCTTCGGCCCCGACGAGACCGCCTCCAACCGGCTCGCCCCGCCCGTGTTCGAGGCCACCGGCAAGCAGTGGAACGCGACCGTGCTGCCGGTGGACGAGCATCTGGCGCCGACCGGGCGGGTGATGGAGGTGCTCAGCGAGCACCAGTGCCAGGGCTGGCTCGAAGGGTACGTCCTGACCGGCCGGCACGGCCTGTTCAACTGCTACGAGGCGTTCACGCACATCGTCGACTCGATGTTCAACCAGCACGCCAAATGGCTCGAAGCCGCCAGCGAGGTGCCCTGGCGGGAACCGGTGCCGAGCTTCAACTACCTGCTCTCCAGCCACGTCTGGCGGCAGGACCACAACGGGTTCAGCCACCAGGATCCCGGGTTCATCGACCTCGCCCTGAACAAGAGCCCCGACATCGTCCGCGTCTACCTCCCGTTCGACGCGAACACCCTGCTATCCACCTACGACCACTGCCTGCGCTCCACCGGCTACATCAACGTCGTCGTCGCCGGAAAGCAGCCCGCCCCGCAGTGGCTCACCATGGACGAGGCGATCGAGCACTGCACCCGGGGCCTGGGCATCCTGCCCTGGGCCGGCACCGAGACCGAGGGGAGCGAGCCGGACGTGGTGCTCGCCGCCGCCGGCGACGTGCCCACCCTCGAGGTGCTCGCCGCGGCCGCGCTGCTGCGCGAGCACATCCCGGGCCTGTCCGTGCGGGTCGTGAACGTGGTCGACCTGACCCGTCTGCAATCCGAGGACCAGCACCCGCACGGGCTTCCGGACCGGGAGTTCGACGCGATCTTCACCCCCGACAAGCCGGTGATCTTCGCCTACCACGGCTACCCGTGGCTGATCCACCGTCTCACCTACAAGCGCGCCGGGCACCAGAACCTGCACGTGCACGGCTTCGTGGAGAAGGGCACCACCACGACCCCGTTCGACATGGTCATGCTCAACGACCTCGACCGCTACCGGCTCGCGATCGACGTCCTCGACCACGTCCCGGGCCTTGCTGCGACCCACGCGCAGCTGCGGCAGGAACTCGTCGACGCCCGCCTGCGCGCCCGCGCCCACACCCGCGAGCACGGCACCGACATCCCCGCCGTCGCCGACTGGCGCTGGCCCCACCCCGACACCGACCCGAACCGCCCCTCCACCGCGAAGGAAATCCGATGACCGACACCAAGACCGTGACCCTGCAGGTCAGCGGCATGATCCGCGCGACCTCCAAGAACGTCACCGAAGCCCACCTCGCCCGCCAGCCGGGCGTCCTGTCCGTCGACGCGAACCCGGTCTCCCAGACCGCGACCGTCACCTACGACCCGCAGACCACCTCGGTCGCGCACCTGCAGCAGTGGGTGATCGAATGCGGCTACCACTGCGCCGGGCAGTCCGTCCCGGACCACATCTGCGACCCCGCCCACGAACCCCACGAGCACGCCGACCACCACGACCACGCCGAGCACGATGCCCACGCCGAGCATGACGCGCACGACGGCTATCAGGAGCACGCCGAGCACGAGGGACGCGCGGTCTCCACCGGTCATGACACCCCGGCGGGGCACGAGCACCCGCACCCGGCAGCGGACCACGCTGACCACTCCGCAGTGGACGCCGGTGAGCATGCCGGTCACGCTCCGGCCACCGAGGGTGGGCACGATCACGGGGCTCAGCCGGCCGGCCGCAGCGCGCAGGATGTGATGGGCCACGGCGGGCATCACGGCGGCATGTCGATGGCGGCGATGATCCGCGACATGCGCAACCGGTTCCTGGTCGCGTTGATCCTGTCGATCCCGATCACCTTGTGGTCCCCGATCGGCCGGGAGGTGCTCGGCTTCGAGGTGCCGGCCCCGTTCGGGCTGCGCGACGACGTGTTCATGCTGATCCTGTCGCTGCCGGTGATCTTCTACTCGGCCTGGATCTTCTTCGACGGCGCCTACCGGGCTCTGCGCGCCCGCACCCTGGACATGATGGTGCTGGTCGCGGTCGGTGTCGGCGCCGGCTGGATCTACAGCCTGGTCATCACCCTCACCGGAGGCGGCGAGGTGTTCTACGAAGCCGCCACCGTGCTGGCCACCTTCGTGCTGCTCGGCCACTGGGTCGAGATGCGCGCCCGGGGAGGTGCGAACGACGCCATCCGCCGGCTGCTGGAGCTCGCGCCCGCCCGCGCGGTCGTCCTCCGCGACGGAGAGGAGGTCGAGATCCCCACCTCCGAGGTCGTCCCCGGCGACCTCATGCTCATCCGCCCCGGCGCGAAAGTCCCCACCGACGGCGTCGTCGAGGACGGCGAGTCCGAGATCGACGAGTCGATGGTCACCGGCGAGTCCATGCCGGTCGAGAAGGCGCCCGGCTCGGAGGTGATCGGGGCGACCGTGAACACCGTCGGCACGCTCCGGGTGCGTGCCACGAAGGTCGGCGCGGACACCGCGCTGGCGCAGATCGTGAAGCTGGTGCAGGAGGCGCAGAACTCCAAGGCCCCCGGCCAGCGCCTCGCCGACCGGGCCGCGTTCTGGCTCGTTCTGCTCGCCCTCGTCGGCGGCACCCTGACCTTCCTGGTGTGGTTCCTCGCCGGGGCGGAGCTGCCGATGGCGATCCTGTTCGCGATCACCGTCGTCGTCATCACCTGCCCCGACGCCCTCGGGCTCGCCACGCCGACCGCGATCATGGTCGGCACGGGCCTGGGCGCCAAGCGCGGCGTGCTGATCAAGAACGCGACCGGCATCGAGACCGCCGCGCACATCGACACCGTCGTGCTGGACAAGACCGGCACGCTCACCAAGGGCGAGCCGGAGGTCACCGACTACATCCCCATCGGCATGGACGACCTGGAGCTGCTCGCCCTCGCCGCCGCGCTCGAGCGGGAGTCGGAGCACCCGCTGGCCAAGGCGATCGTCACCTACGCCGACAGCCGGAACATCCCGCGCCGCACCGCGTCCGCGTTCCGCAACGTCACCGGGCAGGGCGCGATCGCCACCGTGGACGGGAAGCAGGTGGTGCTCGGCAACGCCCGGCTGATGGCCGCGCAGGGCATCGACACCGGCCCGGTCGTCTCGCAGCAGCAGGCCCTCGCGGACGGCGGCCGCACCGCGATCATGTTCGCCGTCGACGGGCAGATCGCCGGCGTGATCGCCCTCGCCGACGCCCCCCGCGACACCGCGAAAGCCGCGATCGACGCACTCCACGAGCAGGGCATCGAGGTGGCGATGCTCACGGGCGACAACAAGCCCACCGCCGAGCGCGTCGCCTCGCTGCTGGGCATCGACACCGTGATCGCCGACGTGCTCCCCGAGGACAAGTCCGCCAAGATCGCCGAGCTCCAGGCATCCGGCAAGAAGGTCGCGATGGTCGGCGACGGCGTCAACGACGCCCCCGCCCTCGCCCAGGCGGACCTCGGCATCGCGATCGGCGCCGGCACCGACGTCGCCATCGAGACCGCCGATGTCGTCCTGATGCGCTCCGACCCGCTGGACGTGGCGATCGCGCTGAAGATCGGGAAGGGCACGCTGCGGAAGATGCGGCAGAACCTCGGCTGGGCCATCGGCTACAACGTGATCGCGCTGCCGATCGCCGCCGGCGTGTTCTACCCCGCGTTCGGGATCATGCTCTCCCCGGAGATCGCCGCCATCACCATGTCCGGCTCCAGCGTGATCGTCGCCGTCAACGCGCTCCTGCTCAAGCGGCTCCGGCTGCCCGCCCAGCAGGCCCCCCGCGGCCCCGGCAGAGGCGAGCAGCCTCGCCCCGGCGTCGACGCCCGGCGGCGCCTCATGACCGGACGCGAGGCGCCGCGATGACTCCGCGGTCGGCAGAGCGCGGGACTCACCACCTCGATGCCGTCTACGACGCGGTGCTGTTCGACATGGACGGCGTGGTCACGAACACCGCCGCGATCCATGCCGCCGCGTGGAAGCAGCTGTTCGACGAGGTGCTGCGAGACCCGCGTGTGCAGGTGGACGACCCCGAGACGACCTTCGACCCGGTCGCCGACTACCGCCGCTATGTGGATGGGCGAACCCGCGAGGACGGGGTATCGGCGTACCTGACGGCCCGTGGGATCGCCCTGGACGCCGGAGATCCCGACGACCCACCAACGGCGTGGACGATCGCGGGGCTCGCGGCGCGCAAGAACGAGCTGTTCCTGGCGGAGCTGGGCACCCGCGGGCTGCGCGTCTATCCGGGCACCGTGGCGCTGCTGCATCGCCTGCGGGGCGCGGCCGTTCCGGTCGGGCTGGTCACCGCGAGCCGGAACGCGCACCAGATGCTCGCCGCCGCAGGACTGGCCGGCTGCTTCGACACCGTGGTGGACGGCCGGATCGCGCTCTCGCATCACCTGAAAGGCAAGCCGGATCCCGCCATGTTCGTCGAGGCAGCCCGGCGACTGGGTGTCGCTGCGGCCCGCACCGCGGTCGTCGAGGACTCGGTCGCCGGCGTGGCGGCCGGGAGGCGCGGAGGCTTCGGCTTCGTCGTCGGCATCGACCGCGCCGGAGCGCGGGAGCAGCTCGAGGCCGCGGGCGCCGACCTCGTCCTGGCCGATGTCGCCGAGCTCGACCTGGGCGTCTCCACCACGGATCCGTGGCAGCTGGTCTACGACGGCTTCGACCCCGCGCACGAAGGGCACCGGGAGGCGCTCACCGCGCTGGGCAACGGCTACCTGGCCACCCGGGGCGCCCGGCCCGAGCACCACGACGACGGCATCCACTATCCCGGCACCTACCTCGCCGGCGTGTACAACCGGCTGGCGAGCACCATCCACGGGCGCGAGCTCGAGGAGGAGCATCTCGTCAACACTCCCAACTGGCTTCCGGTGGACCTCCGCCTCGGAGACGGGCCGTGGCTGTCCACCGGCCAGGTCGTGACGCACAGCGAACGACGCGAGCTCGACCTGCGCCGCGGCCTGGTCGTCCGCCGCGCGGTCCTCACCGCTCCGAACGGGGATCGACTCGACTTCGTGCAGACGACGTTCACCTCCCTGGACGAACCTCACCTTGCCGTGCTGGAAACCACGCTCACCGCCACCGACTGGAGCGGCACGGTCACCCTTCGCGCCGGGATCGACGCCGGCGTGCGCAACAGCAACGTGGCCGCGTACCTCGGATCGGACGCCACCCACCTCACGCAGCCGACGTTCCGCCACGTCGGCGACACCACCCTCTGCGAGGTGCGGACCCGACAGAGCCGGGTCCACATCGCCACCGCCGTCCGCACGACCCTCACCGGAACCGACAGCGCGACCGATCACCGCATCGACACGCCATCGCAGCACACCCGGGAGCTGCGCATCCCTCTGGAGCAGGGTCGACCGGTCACCCTCACCAAGACGGCCGCGATCTACACCTCCCACGATCGGGCCATCAGCGAGCCGGGTGGTGCCGCCCTGACCCTGCTCACCGAACGCGGTGGCGACGTCGAGGCGCTGCGGGAACGCCACGCGGCGGCGTGGCGGCGACTCTGGGAACGCTTCGCGGTCACCCTGGACGCCGACACGCACAGCCGACTCATCCTGAACCTGCACGTCTTCCACCTGCTCCAGACCCTCTCGCCGCACACCGTCGAGCTCGACGCCGGGGTGCCCGCCCGCGGCCTGCACGGCGAGGGGTATCGGGGGCACGTCTTCTGGGACGAGGTGTTCGTCCTGCCCGTGATCGCTCTGCGCACGCCCGAGATCAGCCGGGCGCTGATCGACTACCGCTGGCGGCGACTGGACGCCGCCCGCGCCGCGGCGACCGCCGCCGGACTCCGCGGAGCCCTCTTCCCCTGGCAGAGCGGCAGCGACGGTCGCGAGGAGACGCCCGAGGCGCTCTACAACCCGCGCTCCGGTCGGTGGATGCCGGACAACTCCCACCGTCAACGCCACGTCGGCCTCGCCATCGCCTACAACGCCTGGCAGCACTACCAGGCCACCGGCGACCTCGAGTGGCTCGCCGAACGCGGCGGCGAGCTCATCATCGAGGTCACCCGCCTGTTCGCCTCGCTCGCCGAGCACGACACTGCCACCGACCGCTTCCACATCGCCGGGGTGATGGGACCCGACGAGTTCCACGACGGCGCCCCGGACGCTCCCGGCAGCGGCCTGCGCGACAACACGTACACCAACGTCCTCGCCTCGTGGGTCGCCACGCGAGCGGCCCGGACACTCGCCCTGCTCCACGGGCACCGCGGCGAGGGCCTCCGCGACCGGCTCCGCGTCACCGACGAGGAGATCGCGGGATGGGCCCGGCTCAGCACACGACTGGCGGTGGGGTTCCACCGCGACGGCATCCTCACCCAGTTCGACGGCTACGAGAGCCTGCAGGAGCTGGACTGGGACCACTACCGCGAGGAGTACGGGAACATCGGCCGGCTCGATCTCATCCTCGAGTCCGAGAACGACAGCACCAACCGGTACAAGCTCGCCAAGCAGCCCGACGTCGTCATGCTGGTCTACCTGCTCGGTCACGACGGGCTCCGGGCGCAGCTCGCCACGCTCGGCTACCCGTTCTCCGAGCAGGACCTGACCCGCACGTTCGAGTACTACCTCGCCCGCACCGCCAACGGGTCGACGCTCAGCCGAGTCGTGAACGCCTCCGTCCTGGCCGGCATCGACCCGTCCCGCTCCTGGATCGCGTTCCGCGAGGCGCTGATCGCCGATCTCGACGACTCCCAGGGCGGCACCACCCGCGAAGGGATCCACCTCGGCGCGATGGCCGGCACCATCGACCTGCCCGTCCGCTCCTTCGCCGGCATGGCCCTCGGTGACGACGAGCTCGTCTTCGCCCCCCGACTGCCGCCGAACCTCACCCGGGTCGGGTTCCAGATCCGATACCGCGGCCACCTCGTCTACGTGATGCTCCGTGACCGCAGCCTGGAGATTCGCGTGCACGCCGGCTCAGCACCCGCGATCCACGTGCGCGTCGGCGCGGTCGCCGTGCCGCTCTCGGCCGGACAGACCAAGACGTTCGCGATCGGCCCGGGCACCTCGGCCCGCGACGCGACCAACCGCGAAGGAGGCCTCGACTGATGAGCACGCATCGGAGCCGGTATCGGCGCATCGCCACCATCCTCGAGAACCACGGACTCGGGCTCGGCCTCGGGCTGCTCGGACTGGAGAAGTGGATCCCCTTCAACAAAGGCGTTCTCGGGCATGCGCGCCGGGACGAGCCCTACACCAGTCCGGAACACCTCCGACTCGCCCTCGAGGAGCTCGGACCGACCTTCATCAAACTCGGCCAGCTGCTGTCCACCCGCAACGACCTGCTGCCCGCCGCTTACCTCGCCGAGTTGGTCAAGCTTCAGGACGCCGCGCCGCCCGAGGCCTGGGAGCCGATGAAGGCGGTGATCCGCGAGGAGCTCGGCGCGGACCCCGGACAGCTCTTCGCACAGTTCGACCCGCAACCGCTGGCCGCCGCGTCGATCGGGCAGGCATACGCCGCGACCCTTCACGACGGCACCCAGGTCGTCGTGAAGGTCCGCCGACCCGGCGCGGTCGCCCAGATCCACGAAGACCTGGAGATCCTGCAGAACCTCGCCGAGCGCGCCGACAAGCGGTGGGATGCCGCCCGCCAGTACAACCTGCCGGGCATCGTCGAGGAGTTCTCCCGCACGCTGCGCGCCGAGCTCGACTATCTGCAGGAGGGCCGGAACGCGGAGCGGTTCGCCGCCGACTTCGCCGACTCACCCGACGTCGCCGTCCCCCAGGTGTTCTGGGAGACGACCACGTCACGCGTGCTGACCCTGGAACGGATGCACGGCATCCGAGTCGACGACCTGCCCGCCCTGGACGCGGCCGGCATCGACCGGAACCAGCTGGCCAGGCGAGGCGCAGACCTCATCCTCACCATGGTGTTCGAGAACCGCTTCTTCCACGCCGACCCGCACCCGGGCAACCTGTTCATCCAAACCGACGGATCCATCGCCCTCATCGACTTCGGCATGGTCGGCCAACTCGACGAAGAGGTCACCGAGCAGCTCTCCGACGTGCTGCTCGCCTTCACCCGCGGAGACTCCAACGCGCTCGCCACCGCCCTGCTCGCGCTCTCGATCACCAAGAACACCTCCGACCGCGGCGAGCTCGGCCGCTCCCTGGACGTCTTCGTGTCGCGGTATCTCGGACGCCCCCTGTCCGACATTAACCTCAGCCACCTGCTCGGAGAGCTGCTCGCCCTGCTGCGACACCACCACCTCCAGCTGCCGCAGCAGACCGCTCTGCTGTTCAAGGTCCTGATGATGGGCGAGGCACTGGCGGCACGGCTCGACCCCGAGTTCGAGATGCTGCAGGCGCTCACCCCCTTCTCGGAGCGGATCGTGCAGCGACAGTTCTCCCTCCCCGCCCTGGCGAAACGCTGGGCACAGGCATCCGCGGATGCCGGAGCACTGCTGCTCGAGCTGCCCGGAACACTCAAGCAGCTCCGGCGGGTGCTGGAGAACGGCGGCCTCGAGGTGCACCTGCGCGCGGCCGAACTGGAACCGCTCGTGGGACGGGCTGAACGGATCGGCAATCGCCTGATCGCCGGCATGATCACCGCCGCCCTGATCAACGGCATCGGCGAACTCGTCAGCGGGAACACGAGATGGCGCTCGCGGGAAGGCGTCATGATCGGCGCCGGCGCGAGCGTGGTCACCGCACTCGGCGGTTACCTGCTCTGGACCACGCGGCGACGGCGATGACCGCCGCGGCTCCCATCCCTCATCAGAAAGGCACGCACATGAACACCATTCGAGTCGGCGTCAACGGCTACGGCGTCATCGGCAAGCGCGTCGCCGACGCGGTCCTGCTGCAGTCGGACATGGACCTGGTCGGCGTCGCGGACATCGCCACCGACTGGCGGATCAAGTCCGCAGCGAACCGCCTGCCCGTGTTCGCCTCCACCATCGAGGCGCAGCAGGCCATGCGGGGCGCCGACGTGCCCGCACAGGGAGTGCTCGACGACCTTCTCGCGCAGTGCGACGTCGTCGTCGACACCACCCCCAAGCATGTGGCAGCGGAAAACCTGGAGCGCTACCGCGCCCTCGGCGTCAAGGCAGTGCTCCAAGGCGGCGAGTCCCACTCCACCACCGGCCACTCCTTCGTCGCCCAAGCCAACTACGCCAGCGCCATCGGCAGGGACAGCACCCGGGTGGTCTCCTGCAACACCACCAGCATCGTGCGGATCCTCGGCGCGCTGGATGCGGCCGGACTCCTGCTGCGCGCCCGTGGGGTGCTCATCCGCCGCGCCACCGACCCGTGGGAATCGCACCTCGGCGGGATCATGAACACGATGGTCCCAGAACCGACCATCCCCTCTCATCAGGGCCCCGACGCACAGACCGTGCTCCCCGGACTCGATGTCGTCACCATCGCCGCCAAAGGCGCCCACACGCAGACCCACAGCCACTACTGGACGCTGCAACTGACCCGGGAGGCGACCCGCGACGAGGTGCTGGACGCCCTGCGCGCCGCGCCCCGCATCGCGTTCATCCGGATGTCCGACGGCCTGGTCGCCCTCAACTCCACCGTCGAGCTGATGCGCGATCTCGGCCGCCCCCGGGGAGACATGTGGGAGGTCGCCGTGTGGGAGGACCTGGTCACCGTGAACGGCAGCGAGGCCTACCTCGCCTACCAGGTCTACAACGAGGCCATCGTCGTGCCCGAGACGATCGACGCGATCCGCGCGCTGACGGGCACCGTCCCCGACGCCGCGACCTCGATCCGCCTCACCGACGAGAGCCTCGGCATGCGCCAGGACTTCCTCACACCGGCGGAGGAGCCCGACCATGACCGGTGACCACCAACCGCCCGCCGACCATCCCGGCGAAGGCGACCCGCGGCGACGGATGCCTGTGACGGCGTGGCTGATCATCGGGATCTCCGTGCTCGGGATCGCGATCTACCTGTTCATCGACCACCTTCCCCACGTCGTCGCAGTGCTGCCCTACGTCGCGATCATCGGCATGGCCGCCATGCACCTGTTCGGCCACCGCCACCACACCGGCGCCCACGACTCGAATCATCGACGCCACGGGGGCGACAGCGGGACCGATACGCGAGAGTCGTCGTGAACACCGTCGTCCGCCCCCTCGCGGACGCCAGCCGGCACGGGCACCCCCGACCGCTGCGGATGCTGTGGGTCACGCTCGCCTGGGGGTCGTGCTTCGTCGCGATCACCGTCGGCCTGCAAGACGCCCCGCCGCTGTGGCTCGCGGCACTGAGAGCCCTCATCGCCGGGGTCGCGCTCGCAACCGTCGCCGACATCCAGCGGGCACCTCTTCCCCGCGACCCGAAGACATGGGCACTGATCGGCTGCCTCGGACTGGTGAACATCGCCCTGGCATTCGCGACGATGTTCGTCGCCGCGACCGGACTGTCGACCGGGATCGCCTCGGTGCTCGCCAACGCGCAGCCAATCCTGATCCTGCTGCCCGCGTGGTGGCTCTACCGCGAGCGTCCCACCCCCGCCGCGATCGCCGCGATCGGACTGGGCTTCACCGGCCTACTCATCATCGTCCTTCCCTCCGGGCTCGGCACCGGAGCGTGGCTCTCACTGACCTCCGCCGCCGCGATCACCGCCGGCACCCTCATCGGCCGGATCGTGCACGCAGACGTCCGAATCGTGGCGGCAGCTCAGCTGCTCATCGGAGGTGCGATCCTCGCCGGCACCGCAGCCGTCACAGAAGGGCCGCCCACGATCGACTGGAACATCCGGTTCATCCTCACCCTGCTGTTCCTATCACTGGTCGGCACCGCCGCCACCACGGTCGCCTGGTTCACCGAGATCGGACGTGCCCGGCTCGACCTCCTCGCCGCGTGGACGCTGCTCGTGCCGGTCTTCGGGATCCTGCTGTCGCTGCTGATCCTGCGCGAGGACCCGGGCCTGTGGGGCTGGATCGGGACCGTGATCGTGCTGATCGCAATGGCGTTGCTCGCCATCGGATCCAGGCGCTCAGAGCCCTCGGCCGTCACGGCAACCGGCAATCGTGCCCCACGAGCCTCCGCCGATCATGCGACGTCCGACCCGGACGGCCTCCCTGACGAAAACCACGGCCCGCGCTCCCGGCCGGAAAGGAAACAACGATGAACCCGTCGCCCGCCCCACGCCCCCGCTTCCTCCTAACTCGGCGAGGGTTCCTCGGCGTCAGCATTGGCGCCGTCGGGACGGTCGCGCTGGCATCCTGCGCGCCGGCGGCGAACTGGGTGCAGCCCGACGGCGCCCAGGTCCAAGGCGCCGAGCGGCGCCGCGGCGGCACCGGGAAGGTCACCACCGCGACCCTCACCGCCGCCCCGACCGTGCTGGACCTAGCCGGGGCGACCGCGCCGACCTGGGCGTTCGGGTCTGTTCCGGCGCCCGTGATCCGTCTCGGCGCCGGAGCGCGGAGGTCGCCCAGGCGGCCTCCAGCCGGGCGTTGCTGCGCCGCGCCTCCACGCTGCGGCCGTCGACCTCTGATCCGAAACCGGCTGACGTCGGCTACCTGCTGGGCCGATCGCACGGGCGCCAGGTGTGGGCGTCGGTGGAGGACAGCATCCTGCTCATCGGTCCGCCTCGCGCGGGCAAGGGGATGTTCGTCGCGATCAACGCCATCGTGGACGCCCCCGGCGCGGTCGTGACGACTTCGACCCGGCCCGACAACCTCACGGCCACACTGCGCGCGCGGCTGCGGTGCGGTCCCGTGGCGGTGTTCGACCCGCAGCACTTGGCCGAAGGCGTGCCGGCCGGGCTGCGCTGGTCGCCGGTGCGTGGCTGCGAAACTCCGCTGACTGCGATGATCCGCGCGACGGGCCTGGCAGCGGGAACCGGGCTGTCCTCGGGTGGGGTCGAGGGCGGCGGGTTCTGGGAGGGCAAGACCCGCACCGCGCTCCAGGCGCTCCTGCACGCGGCGGCGCTCGACGGGCGCGGGGCCGCCGAGCTGTTCCGGTGGACCCTGGACCCGACCGCCGCTGCGGAGGCCGTCGCGATCCTGACCGCACACCCGCAGGCGGCGACCGGGTGGGCCGAGTCGCTGGAGGCGATGATCCACGCCGACCCCCGGACCCGCGACTCGATCTGGCAGGGCGTGTCGCTGGCTCTGAGCTGCCTGGCCGACCCCCGCGTGCTGGAGGCGGTCACCCCGCGCCCCGGCGAGGACTTCGATCCCGCAGCGTTCCTCACCCAGCGCGGGACGCTGTACCTGCTGGCGACCTCTGCGGGGGCCGGCGGTTCCTCGGCGCTGGTCTCCGCGTTCGTGGAAGACCTTGTGGAGACCGCCAGGCACCTGGCCGCGACCTCACCGGGCGCACGCCTGGACCCGCCGCTGCTGCTCGCGCTGGACGAGATCGGGAACCTCGCGCCCCTGCCGAGCCTGCCCACGCTGATGGCTGGGGGCGGCGGCACCGGGATCACGACCATGCCCGTGCTCCAATCCCTCGCCCAGGCGCGGGAGAAGTGGGGCGAGAACGCCGCCGCCGCGATATGGGACGCCTCCATCGTCAAGATCGTCCTCGGCGGCGCGTCCGGCTCACGCGACCTGCAAGACCTGTCGTCCCTCATCGGGGAGCGGGACGAGACCACCCACTCGGACACGATCGGCGACCGCGGCTCACGCTCCTCGCAACGCTCCGTGCGCCGCGTGGCGGTGATGCCGCCCGAGACGATCCGCACCCTGCCCTTCGGCACGGGGATCACGCTGCTGCGCTCGGCCCCGCCGATCGTGACCGATCTGCGGGCATGGACGACCCGCGAAGACGCGGCGACGCTGAAGGCCGACCGTACCGAGGTCGAGGCGCTGCTACGCCGCCCCGCCTGACTGGCAGCGGGCGCGCACCTGTCTGACGGGAACGGCCGCATCTGGCGGCTGTCACGACAGGCAAGGAGCACGACGTGAGCATCCAGACCCAGCAGTCGTTGACCGGGTTCATCGCCACCGAGCCGCAGCTGACCGAGACCTCGAAGGGGCAGGCCCGGTTCTACGCCAGGGTCGGCGTGCGGCATCAGCGCGTCGAGCCCGACGGCACCACCACGGACCTCGAGCCGACGTTCCACCACCTCGTCCTGTTCCGCGCCGCCGCCAAGCGCGCCCACGCCCTCCTGGCGAAGGACGACAGCTTCGTCGCCAGCGGACGCGTCCACCCGTTCACCTACGAGCGCGACGGGAAGACGATCCGCGACGAGGAGTTCATCGCGACCGCCATCGGCCACGACAGCCTGCGCACCCGCTACAGCGTCGACCGGAGCCACCGCAACCAGCCCGCCCCGGAGGCAGACGCGGCCGAGCGCCCGACGCCGCGCCCGCGCCGCAGGCCGGCGCCGATCGCGGATGCGTCGCAGCGGCCGTCCGCCCAGTCCACCGCGGTCGCTCTCTGAACGGCGGCCTTCCCATGAGCAACCAGGACGACACCCCGCGCCAGCCCGCCGCGGGTGGTGGAGGCGAGCCGGAGCTGCTGCCGGAGCCGCCGCACCCGGTGAACTGGAACATCCTGACCGCCGACGAGGCCGAGACCGAGTGGCTGGAGCTCAACGCCTGGGTGAACTGGCTGCGCCGCACCTACGGTCTGCCGGCCGCGGTGGTCCCGCCGCTGTGGCACCGCCACCCCGAGCTCGTCTGGGAACTGTCGGCGCTGCACCTGCACTGGTTGGGCGCCTACGACCCGGAGCAGAACGGGTCGGCACCGCTGGGCTGGCACCGCGACTTCGCCGACGCCCGGCACCGGCTGCGCGATTGGGTCGCCGCGTCCGGCACCCGCCTGTACCGCGACCGACCGACCAGGCAGACGGTGTGGCCCGGCGAGGAATCCGCCGAGCCCGTCGAGGAGATCCCGATCACCGACCGGGACGCGGACTTCGTGCAGCACGTCCTCGATGACGTCGCCCGCCGCCGCGAGGCCGAGGACGAGTTTTACCGCAACCTCGACCCGGACACGGGCGAGATCCGCCCCTGACCCTGCGCGACCGACCACGAGATAGCCCATGCGCGACAGGGAGGTGGCTTGATGTCTGCGCGCCGGAACCGCGACCCGCATCCCGGTCAGCTCGCGTTCGACCTGTGGGGACTGGACGAGCAGACCGCCGACGAGTCCTGGCCGGTGCGCTCGCATCCGATACGCCAGAGGACTCCGCCGGGGAGGAACAGGCCGATGAACAAGTACGCGGCAGCGGCCAGAGCACATTGGGAGAGGACGGCCCCGAGCCGGCTGAAGGCGCTGGAGAACCCGGAGGAGTTCTTCACGAACCTGGGCCTGGAAGTGCAGGCGCAAGTGTCGGACCTGACAGCAATACTGGCTGGGACGCGATCTTCGGAGCAGAATTACTTGCAGGAGATCGCCCGGCTAGTGACGGCCCGGCGGATCGCGGAGGAGGTCGTGATGGCACAACTGGTGTGGATCGGCGACCCGGAGCTACCGCTGGAGCAGGCCCGCGAGGAGTGGGAGCAGACCCGGCCCTCGGACGAGAACCTCGTGACCTGGGCCGAACGGATGCAGGACTCCGCGGACTTGATGCCCTCGACGGTGGAGCTGGAGCAGATGGCGAACGACTGGGCGGTGCCGGTGGCCTTCCTCGAGGGCCTGGTAGCGACCGAGCCGCCGCGGGACTACCTACGGGAGAACCAGGCCGTGCTGCAGGAGGCGGCGACGATCCGCTTCCTACGCGAACTGAGCTAGCCGCCCCACCTCGGTTCGTCCCAGCATCGCAGGACGACCTGGCCCCTTCGGGGCCGAAGGCCCGTTTCCAGGCGAACACCGCGGCGATCCGGCTCGCCCGCACCCTCGCCGCCGAGGAACGACCCGCGACGGGCGAGGAGCAGCAGGTGCTCGCCCGCTGGTCGAGCTGGGGTGCGATCCCCGACGTGTTCGACGCTACGAAGGACGGCTGGGATGCCGAGCGCGCCGAGCTGCGCGGCCTGCTCGACGAGACCGACTGGGACGCCGCGGCCCGCACGACGATCAACGCCCACTACACCGACCCGCTGATCGTCCGGCAGATGTGGCGCGCCATGAGCGCGCTCGGCTTCACGGGCGGAAGCGTGCTGGAGCCGGGTTCGGGAGCGGGGACGTTCATCGGGCTCGCGCCGGGCTCGGCGCAGATGACCGGCGTCGAGCTGGACCCGGTGACGGCGGCGATCAGCCAGGGCCCCTACCCGCACGCGACGATCCGCGCCGAGTCGTTCGCAGACACCCGCCTGCCCGAAGGCCACTTCGACGCTGCGATCGGCAACGTGCCGTTCGCCGGCGTCGTCCTGCACGATCCGGTCCACAACGGCACCAAGCAGACGATGCACAACCACTTCATCCTGAAGTCGCTGCGGCTGACCCGGCCCGGCGGGCTCGTCGCGGTGCTGACCTCGCATTACACGATGGACGCACAGAATCCCGGCGCACGCCGGGAGATGAACGCCCTGGCGGATCTCGTCGGGGCGATCCGCCTGCCTACCGGCGCGCACCGCCGCGCGGCTGGCACTGAGGTGCTCACCGATCTGCTCATCTTCCGCCGCCGCGAGGACGGTCGGCCACCGGCCGACGACCTGTGGGAGACTGTCACGCCGGTCAGCATCGACGGGCGGTTGGTGAAGATCAACGCCTACTTCGACCATCGGCCCGAGCGGATGCTCGGCGCCGTCGGCGTGCAGCAGGGCATGTACGGCGCGGATACGCTCACCGTCACCGGGAACCTCGCCGAGCTGGAGAGCACACTGGCGCTCGCCGTGGACGAGATCGTGTTCGCCGGGCGCCGGCTCGGGCTGATGATGAGCGAACGCACCGCGGCGCAGCAGTCCCGCCGTGCCGCGTTCACCCCGTCCGTGCCGACCGTATGGGACGGCAGCATCGTGCCCGTCGACGGCGGCGAGTTCGCGACCGTCGCCTCCGGGGCGCTGGAACCACTCGCCGTACCCAAATCGGCGGCGACCGAACTGCGCGCTCTGCTCGGGCTGCGCGACCGGGCCACGACCCTGCTGACCCTGGAGTCGGCGACGGTGGACGACACAATCGAGGTCATCGAGGCGCGGGCGGCGCTGCGGCGCGACTACCAGAAGTACCTGGGCAAGTACGGCCCCCTCAACCGCTACACACTGCGGCCGACCGGGCGGCAGAACCCCGCCGGTGAGGACACCTACGCGCGGATCGTGCCGACCCCGATCCGGCTGCTGCGTTCCGACCCGTTCGGGCCACTGGTGATCGCCCTGGAGCAGTTCGACGACACCGAGCAGACGGCCACGCCGGCGGCGATCATGACCCGCCGTGTCGTCGCCCCGCGCCCGGAGGTGCAGGGCGTGGAGACGCCCGCCGACGCGATCGCGGTGAGCCTGGACCGCACCGGCGGCATCGACCTGACCCTCATCGCCGACCTGCTGGGCATGCCCGAGCACGAGGCACGCCCGGCGCTGGCCGGGATGGTGTTCACCGATCCCGTTGGCGGCGAACTCGTCCACGCCCCCGCCTATCTGTCCGGCGACGTGCGGGGAAAGCTGGAGTCCGCCAAGGCGCGCGCCGCCGACGAGCCCGCGTTCCAGGCGAACGTCGACGCGCTGGCCGCCGTGCTGCCGCCCGCGCTCGGCGTCGAGGACATCACCGCCCGCCTGGGCGCGGTGTGGATCAGCGAACGCATCCACGAGGACTTCCTCAACGCGATCCTGAAGACCTCCGACGTGCGGGTGGAGAACGCGCTGCCGGGCATGTGGGAGGTCCGCGGCGGGCGGGTGGGCGTGCTGTCCACGAGCGAGTGGGGCACCGAGCGGCGCCCCGCGCCCGACATCGCCCAAGCCGTCATGGAACAGAAGACCTTGCTCGTCTATGACGAGGTGGAAGACGTCGGCGGGAAGATCCGCCGCGTCCTGAACCCGATCGAGACGACGGCCGCGCAGGAGAAGGCCGACCTGATCCAAGAGCGGTTCGGCGAGTGGGTATGGGAAGACCCGGCCCGCGCCGCGGCGCTGGTCGAAGAGTACAACCGGCGCTTCAACTCCATCGTCCTCCGTGACTACAGCGATGCGGGCGACTACCTCTCGCTGCCCGGCATGGCGGCAAGCTTCGAGCCGCGCCCGCACCAGCGGGCCGCGGTCGCCCGCATGATCGCCGAGCCCTCGGCCGGTCTGTTCCATGAGGTCGGTGCCGGCAAGACGGCCGAGATGGTGATGGGCGCGATGGAGATGCGCCGCATGGGCCTGATCGCCAAGCCCGTCGTCGTCGTGCCGAATCACATGCTCGAGCAGGTCGGCCGGGAGTGGTTGCAGATCTACCCGCAGGCCCGCACCCTCGCCGTCTCCAGCGGTGACCTGACTGCGGACAAGCGCCGCACCTTCGTCGCCCGCGCCGCAACACGAGTGGGATGCCGTGATCTTGACGCAGGGCGCGTTCGCGAAGATCCCGCTGCGCACCGAGACCCAGCAGGCATACATCCGCTCGCAGGTCGATGACGTCAAGGAAGTGCTCGACCAGGCCGAGGGCGAGGACCGGATGAGCGTCAAGCGCATCCAGCGCAAGCTCCTGGCCCTGGAGAACAAGCTCAAAGAACGCACCGACACCTCCCGCGACGTCGGTGTCTGCTTCGAGGACACCGGCATCGACTACGTGATCGTCGACGAGATGCACATGTACAAGAACCTCGCCACAGAGTTCAACATCCGCGACGCCTCGATCGAGGGCTCCGACCGGGCGACCGACCTGCACATGAAGCTCAAGTACCTGCGCTCACAGGGCCGGGAGCGAGTCGTCACCGGCGCGACCGCGACCCCGATCTCCAACTCGATCACCGAGGCATACGTCATGCAGCGTTACCTGCGCCCAGACCTACTCGACGCGGCCGGAATCGGTGCGTTTGACGCTTGGGCGGCGACGTTCGGGCAGACCGTCACGCAGATGGAGATGGCCCCGACCGGAAACAACACGTTCCGCATGAAGACCCGCTTCGCGAAGTTTTCGAACGTGCCGGAGATGCTCAAGATGTGGTCGATCTTCGCCGACGTGAAGACCGCCGAAGACCTGCAACTGCCGACCCCGGACCTCGTTGCCCGCGACGACGGGCAGCGGGTGCCGGCGACCGTGCCGGTACAGCCGACCGTGGAGCTCGAACGGTTCATCGAGCACCTGGGGGCGCGGGCGGAGAAGATCGCCGCGAAGGCGGTTCCGCCCACCGAGGACAACATGCTCAACGTGTCCACCGATGGGCGGAAGGCCGCGCTGGACATTCGCATGATCGTCCCGAACCGGCCCTCCGGCCCGACGAAGATCGACGCGGCCGCGGACGCGATCCACCGGGTATGGGAGCGCACGCGCGACAACGAGTACCTCGACGTCATCACCGGGCAGCCCTCGCCGGTACGCGGGGCGTTGCAGCTGGTGTTCTCCGACATCGGGACGCCGAACCCCGATCGCTGGAACGCCTACGACGAGTTGCACGCCCAGCTCGTGATGCGCGGGATGCCGGGCGAGGCGATCCGGTTCATGCACGAGGCCAAGACCGACACGGACAAGGCGCGGCTGTTTTCCGCCGCGCGCGCTGGGCACATCGCCGTGCTGCTCGGCTCCACGGAGAAGATGGGCGTCGGCACCAACGTCCAGGCCCGCGCCGTCGCGCTTTACCACCTGGACTGCCCGTGGCGTCCCTCGGACATCGCCCAGCGCGAGGGCCGGATCATGCGGCAGGGCAACCAGAACGCGGAGGTCGCCATCGTCCGGTTCGTGACGGAGCGCTCCTTCGACTCCTACATGTGGCAGGGCGTCGAGCGGAAGGCGACGTTCATCGCCCAGCTCATGCGTGGCCGGCTCGACACCCGCGAGATCGAGGAGATCGACTCCTCGGCTCTGTCCTCCGCGGAAGCGAAGGCGATCAGCTCCGGCAACCCCCTGCTGCTGGAGCACTCCACGATCCAGAACGAGGTCACCAGGCTCCGTCGGCTGGAACGTGCCTATCACCGTAACGAGTCGATGCTGATCCACAGCCGCGACCGCGCCCGCGGCGACGCACGCCGCGCCGGGAACGATATCGAGCATCTGGAGGCGGCGCTGCCCCGCATCCGAGAGACCTCCGGCGAGAACTTCCGTATCGAGCTGCGCGGCACGCACTACGACTCGCGGGTCGATGCCGCGCACGCGCTCGCCCGGTGGGCGCACGACTCGGACCTGAAGTGGGCGCCGAAGTACGCGACCCGCGACTACGGCGTCATCGGGTGCATCAGCGGATTCGACATCCACCTGAGCACGCTGCCGATGCTCGGCGATCTGCTCATGGAGGTCACGCTCGACGGCGTGCCCCGCAGCGGCTTCACGATCTCCCGCGGCATCTTCCTCGAGGGTGGTGTCGGCGTGATTCAGCGCATCGAGAACCGCGTCTCGGGCATCCCCACCCTGCTCGGGCACGCCCGCGATGACCTCGCCGTCGCCGAGCAGACCATCGCCGAGACCGAGGAACGCATCGGTCAACCGTTCCGGTACGTGCGCGCCCTGGCCGAGTCGGAGGCGGACCTGGCCCGTGTCGAGGCGCAGCTCGCCGCGATGCAGGACGGCGGCGACCTGCCGCCTGCCGTCGAGGAGGCCCGGATCACTGTGGAGTCCGTCCGAGCGCACCGTCCCGCGCTCGGTGTGCGAGCCGACCCCGACCGCACTGTGGCCGACCTCGCCGTCGCCGAGCGTTCGACGGCGCCGCTGCGCGAAGGACCGCAGTTCGGCCTCTGAAGTCGAGTCTCAGAACAGGGTCGGCGCGTCAGGGCCAGCGGCGGGGGGACGTGTCCCGAACGAAGACGACGGCGCCAGCCGCCGCGCCGCGGGCGCCTGCTCGGCCTGGGGCATGAGGCGGCTCGCCAGGACGGCCTTGACGTCGCTCCACAGGTCCGGGCGGTCCAGGTGCGCGTCCTTCTGGCAGTCGCAGGCCAGGTCGCTCAGGAACCGCTCACGGCGGGCAGGCGTCGACATCTGCTCGTCGTAGAAGCCGTGAATGTCGTAGTGCGCGATGAACCCGAAGTAGCCGTGCGTGGAGAGCCCCAGATACAGCGGGCGCGTGAACCGTTCACGGGGGAAGTCGTCGGCGATGAAGCGCAGCAGGGAGTTCACGAACCGCGCCTTGCGCTCCGGCGTGCCCGAGTCCCAGCCCGAGTCGACGAACTGCTCCGGCCGATATCCAGGGGTCGCCATGATGATGCTCCGCTTTTTCGCCGCGGGCAGGCGCCCGCACCACGAAGGTGCGCGCCGCCGTGGGGTCGGGGCGATGCGCGTACCTGTGCATCATGGGCAGCACAAGCGCAGAGCACGCCACCCGCGGCGATCTCGCGAAGCACGCGCTCCCGCCCAACTTCGATGTGGTGGCCTGGACGCGAGAGGCATGCGAGGCGTCAGGGGTGCCGTTCGCCGTCGAAGACCCGGTGGCGTTGGGCCGGCTTCGCGCGCTCATGGAGCATCCGGCCTGACCCAGCATCCTCCCGTTATGCCTTGAAGGTGAGCTGCACCCGCTCGGGCCGGAAGCGCGAACCACCGTTCGCGTAGGGCTGCACGACGAGGCTGTCGATCAGCGCGGTCAGGATCGCGCGCTTCTGCGGCACAGTCCACTCGTGCTCCCAAGCGTGCCGCAGAGCCGCCTCATCGCCGATAGGGAGCCCTTTGAGGGCCGACCCGCGGTTTACCCTGCCGAGGGCCAGTTCCGCGTCGTGAACGGCGCTCTGGGCGGCGACGCGACCGGCGTGGTACTCGCTGCGAGTCAGCATGCCCGCCCCGTAGTCGCGGGCGAGATCTTCCATCCGCTCGCGCGCGGCCATGATCCGTCCCATCGCTTCCGCGACTGCCCCGCCTGTCTCGGGAGTGTCGGCCGGAAGGGTGGTCACGGCCAGGCGCGCGATCACGGCTTCTCTGACAACAGCCTCGAGGCCGGATGCACTGACCGACAGACCGCCTCTCTCGGGATGTCCTGGTACTGGCATGCAGCGGTAGTAGTTCCGCTTCGCATCGGATGGCCCGTGCTTGGCCTTGCCCGCGACGAGCCCGGAGCCGCACTTGCCGCACGTCGCGATCGCCGACAGCAGATTGATCGAAGATGCTCCAACCCGGCGGTCGGGGTTGGAAAGCATGGCCCTGATGCGGGTTGTCTCTTCCGGCGTGATGATCGCCGGCCAGTTTCCCGGTCCGAGGATCTCTCGCCCGTTCGGGCCATCACCGCGCCGTCGCGTCGGCTCGTACGCTCGCTGCCCGCTGATCCGGGCGGAGACCAAGATGGACTTCACGGTGGTCGCGTGCCAGACGCCGAGCGTCTTCCCGGTCTTCGCCTGCGGTGCGGGGAACCCGGACTCATCGTTCAGCCACGCGGTGATCGAGCGCAGGGACTGGCCGGCGAGGAACCTGTCCGCCATCTCACGGACGACGGCGGCCTGCTCGGGGATGAGGACGCCGCCGGTGCCGTAACCGAACTTTGCTGCGCCGTGCCAGTCGCCACGTTCGGCCTTCTGCCGGTTCGCGCGGCGAATGCGGTCAGCCTTGTGTCCGGACTCGTAGGCCGCCATCGCGACGAGTTGTCGGGCCATCAGCCGACCCTCGTGGGTGTTCAAGTCGAACGCACCGCCCATGACCGCCTCAATGCGGATCGGATGCGTCTCCACGAGGTCGATCAAGTCCTCGAGCTCACGGGGTCGCCGGTAGAGGCGATCGACGTGCCACACGACGACCCGCGAAGGACCGAGCTTGATCCGGGCGAGCATTCGCGCGAAGTCCGGTCGCTTCTTGTCGAGGTAGGCGGACGTGTCGTTGTCCATGAAAACGTCGGGTTCGGCAACGTCCAGGCCCAGCCGGGCGCACAGCGAGAGGCAGTCGTCTCGCTGTCGCTCGACCCCGGCCTCCTCCCCGGTGCGGTCCTCGCTGATCCTCAGATAGACCAGCACCTGCTCCGTGATCGTCCCGGTGCTGCTCGTCGTTGCCCTAGAGAGCATGACGACCGCCCCGATCGGAGCCCTGCCTCAAGGACACATCGAAGGGGCATCGCGCCAGTGCGCGAAGCACCTCCTTCGAGGACCGATCGACTGCCAGGCGGGTTGCCTGCAGCGTCGCTGCGACGACTAGGTTGTTCTCGCGGCAGTAACGCTCGATGGCTCGTCGCTGTGCTGTTGCATCCCCGCCAACGGCTCGCGCGCGGGCCACCCGCACGTACGCCACGACGTTCTTCTTGCGTTCGACATCCATGCCGATCACCTCCACTGACTAGGTGCGTCAGATGCACCAAGTGGAGAAGACCACGCTGCTCGCCGCGATCACCGGGGAGCGGGCGGTCGACTCGGGCCGCGCGACCGTCGGGTCGGGGGTCCAGCCCGGGACGGTGGACCAGGCACGGACGGAGTTCGGCGGGCCGGACCCGCTGCTGGACACGTTCTGCGTCGCCGCCGACCCGGCCGGCCTCGACCCCACCGAGGCCCGCACCCTGCTCGCCAAGTTCGGGCTCGGTGGAGAGCACGTCGCCCGCGCCTGCGCGTCACTGTCACCGGGGGAGCGGACCCGTGCCGCGCTGGCCCTCCTGCAGCAGCGCGGGGTGAACCTGCTGGTGCTGGACGAGCCGACCAACCATCTGGACCTGCCGGCGATCGAGCAACTCGAGCAGGCCGTGGACGCGTTCGGCGGCACGGTCCTGCTCATCACCCACGACCGGCGGATGCGGGACGCCTTCCGCGCGACCCGCGAGCTGCTGGTCGACGCCGGGTCGGTGCGGGAACGACGCTGACGGGGCTCCCCCCGGCCATCGCCGGGGGGAGCGGGGGCGGAACCGCGGATCGACTAGTCTTGGCCCCGATGCGGGGCGGTCGACGGAAGTCCGCCGTGACGGGGAGGACGAGGGCACCGGTGAGCGAAGACACAGGCGAGGTCCGGATCGACGAGGAGTCGTTGGCGCGGTACTCCGCGGACGCCGAGGCCGCGTTCGCCGCCGCGGCGGATCTCGAGGCGCTGGCCGCCGCCAAGACGGCGCACCTCGGTGACCGCAGCCCCATCGCGCTGGGCCGCCGCACCCTCGGTTCGCTGCCCAAGGAGCAGAAGGCGTCCGCGGGCAAGGCCGTCAACGTGGCCCGGACCCGGGTCCAGCAGGCGTACGACTCCCGCCTGGCCGAACTGCAGGCAGAGCGGGACGCCGCCGTCCTCGTGGCCGAGACGCTCGACCTGACGGTGCCGTCGGGGCGCGCGCCGGTGGGTGCGCAGCACCCCATCACCATCATCACCGAGCAGGTCGCGGACGTGTTCGTCGCAATGGGGTGGGAGATCACCGAGGGGCCCGAGGTCGAGGCGGAGCACTACAACTTCGACGCGCTCAACTTCCTCCCCGACCATCCCGCGCGCACCCTCCAGGACACCTTCCACATCGCGCCCGAGGGCAGCCGCCAGGTGCTGCGCACCCACACCTCGCCGGTGCAGATCCGCACCATGCTCGACCGGGAACCGCCCATCTATGTGGCGTGCCCCGGGCGGACGTTCCGCACCGACGAACTCGACGCCACCCACACCCCGGTGTTTCACCAGGTCGAGGGGCTGGCGATCGACAAGGGATTGACCATGGCGCACCTGCGCGGCGCGCTCGACGCGTTCGCCCGGGCACTGTTCGGTCCGGAGACCCGCACCCGGATGCGGCCCAACTACTTCCCGTTCACCGAGCCCTCCGCCGAGGTCGACGTGTGGTTCCCGCGCAAGAAGGGCGGCGCCGGCTGGGTCGAGTGGGGCGGCTGCGGAATGGTGCACCCCAACGTGCTGACGGCCTGCGGCATCGACCCCGAGGAGTACTCGGGCTTCGCGTTCGGCATGGGCCTGGAGCGCACCCTGCAGTTCCGCAACGGCCTGTCCGACATGCGCGACATGGTGGAGGGCGACGTTCGCTTCTCCCTGCCGTTCGGCATCCGCTCCTGACCCGCCGCATCCACCCCCACCCCAGAAGACGAAGGACCCCACAGTGCGAATTGCGCAGTCCTGGCTGACCGAGATCCTGCAGCGGGCCAACGACGGCTGGTCCGTCAGCCCGGCCGAGCTCGACGCCGGTTTCGTGCGCGTCGGCCTCGAGGTGGAGGGTGAACCGGAGCAGTTGCCCGAGATCGGCGGCCCGCTCACCATCGGCCGTGTCAGCACCATCGAGGAGCTGGAGGGCTTCAAGAAGCCCATCCGCTTCTGTCTGGTCGACGTGGGCGGTGACGAGCCGCAGCAGATCGTGTGCGGGGCCCGCAACTTCGCGGAAGGCGACCTGGTCGTCGTCGCCCTACCGGGCACCGTCCTGCCGGGCGGGTTCGAGATCGGCAAGCGCAAGACCTACGGCAAGCCGAGTGAGGGCATGATCTGTTCGGCCTCCGAGCTGGGGATCGGCTCCGACCACAGCGGGATCATCGTCCTCGCCGAGGGCACCGCCGAGCCCGGGGACCCCGCCGGCCCGGTGTTGGCCGCGGGTGCCGGCGAGCGGGACACCGTGATCGAACTCAACGTGACGCCGGACCGTGGCTACTGCCTGTCGGCCCGTGGTCTGGCCCGCGAGCTGGCGTGCGGGTTCGACCTGGATTTCGCCGACCCGGCGGTCGAGCTCGGGCTGCCGTCGGAGAAGGAGGCCTGGCCGCTCGAGGTGACCGCCGAGTCCGGTGCCCAGCGGTTCGCCCTGCGCCGGGTCACCGGAGTCGACCCGTCCGCGCGGACCCCGTGGTGGATGGCGCGCCGCCTGCTGCTCTCGGGCGTGCGGCCGATCTCCCCGGCCGTCGACGTCACCAACTACGTCATGCTCGAGCTGGGTCATCCCATGCACGCGTTCGACGCGGGGCGCCTGCAGGGCGGGCTCGTCGTCCGTCGGGCTCGCGCGGGGGAGGCCCTCACGACCCTCGACGACGTCGAGCGCACGCTCGATCCCGAGGACGTCGTCATCTGCGACGACCGCGGCCCGATCTCGTTGGCGGGCGTCATGGGCGGTGCGAGCACGGAGGTCTCCGACGACACGACCGACGTCCTGCTCGAGGCCGCCGTGTGGGACACCCTCGCGGTGTTCCGGACCATCCGCCGCCACAAGCTCCCCAGCGAGGCGGGCAAGCGCTACGAGCGTGGGGCCGACGCCGCCGCGTCGATCGCGGCGCTGGACCGCGCGGCCACGCTGCTCGCCGAGATCACCGGCGGCTCCGTGGAGGCCTCTCTCACGGACGTCGGTTCGGCGCCCGCGATGCCGACGATCGCGTTCGACCCCGAGCGGCCCTCGCGGGTGGCGGGGGTCGAGTATCCGGTGGGGACCACCCGTCGCCGTCTGGAGCAGATCGGGTGCGCCGTCGCCGGTGACGACGCGGTGTTGCTCGAGGTGACCGCCCCGGCCTGGCGTCCCGACCTGACCCTGCCCGCGGATCTGGTCGAGGAGGTGCTGCGCCTGGAGGGGCTGGAGAACATCCCGTCGGTGCTGCCCACCGCGCCCGCCGGTCGCGGCCTCACCGAGTTCCAGCGCGGCCGCCGTGCCGTCGGTCACGCCTTGGCCGCGGCCGGGCACGTCGAGGTGCTCACGTCCCCGTTCTGTGACCCGTCGGTGTTCGACGCCATGGGATTGGACGACGACGACGAGCGCCGCAGCACCATGGCCGTGGTCAATCCCCTCGAGAGCGACAAGGCGCATCTGGCCACCACGCTGCTGCCCTCGCTGGCCGAGATCGCCCGCCGGAACATCACGCGCGGGGCCCGCGACCTCGCGCTCTTCTCGGTCGCGCAGGTGTCCTTCCGGACGCCGACGACGTCCGGGGTCGACATGCTGCCGGTCGATCGGGAGCCGACCCCGCAGGAGCGGGACAGCCTGGCGGCGTCGCTGCCCGACCAGCCGCTCCACGTGGCAGCCCTCTACACCGGTAGACGCGAGCCGGGCGGGCACTTCGGCCCCGGCCGGGAGGCCGACGCCCTCGACGCGGTGGAGGCGGCGAGGATCGTCGGGCGGGCCCTCGGGGCCGAGGTCGAGGTGCGGGCGGCCGAGCGCGCACCGTGGCACCCGGGTCGCTGCGTGGAGGTCCTGGTCGATGGTGGCGACCGCGACGCCGGGCCGGGTGAGATCGTGGTGGTCGGTCACGCCGGTGAGCTACACCCCGCGGCGTGCGAGCGGCTCGGGCTCCCGGCGCGCACGTGCGCGGTCGAACTGGACCTCACCGCGATCGGCGCCCGGGAGGTGCTGCCGGCCCCGACCATCTCGCCGTTCCCGCCCGTGAACCAGGATGTGGCGCTCGTCGTGGACGTGGCCGTGCCCGCTGCGCAGGTCGAGGCTGCACTCCGCTCGGGAGGCGGGGAGCTGCTCGAGAGCGCGCGACTGTTCGACGTCTACACCGGCGCCCAGCTCGGGGACGGGCGTAAGTCCCTCGCCTACGCGTTGACGTTCCGTGCCGACGACCGCACCCTCACGGAGGACGAGGCGAGCGCATGGCGCACGGCCGCCGTCGAGGCGGCGGAGAAGGCCGTGGGGGCGAGCCTGCGTGGCTGACGGCCGACGCCCCGCCGGTGCACGGGTGCCGCGGGTCCTGTGCATCGCGGGCACGGACCCGTCCGGCGGCGCCGGGCTGCTCGCCGACACCAAGGCCGTCGCCGCGATGGGCGGGTACGGAATGGGTGCCGTCACCGCGGTCACGATCCAGAACACCGTCGGGGTGACCGGGGTGCACGCCGTGCCCGTCGACGACGTGATCGCCCAGCTCGACGCCGTCGCCGATGACGTGACGATCGACGCCGTCAAGATCGGCATGCTCGGTGAGGCCGCTCTGGTGGAGGCGGTCGGCGACTGGCTTCGTCGTCGTCGTCCACCCCACGTCGTCCTCGACCCGGTGATGGTGGCCACCACCGGAGGCCGGCTGGCCAGTGAGGACGCGGCGCGGATGCTGCGGGACCTCGTCCCGCTGGCGGACCTGGTGACGCCCAATGTCCCCGAACTCGCGGTGCTGTGTGGCGGCGAGCCCGCGGAGCACATCGAGACGATCGTCGGGCAGGCCGAGCTCGTGCACGAGCAGACCGGCTGCGCGGTGCTCGCCACCACGGGCGATCTGGACGACGGCAGTGCGGAGGACGTGCTGGTGGAGTCCGAGGGGGACCGACGCACGACGCTGCGTCTGCCGTTCGTCCGCGTCGACACCCCGCACACGCACGGCACCGGGTGTTCGTTGTCCTCGGCGCTGGCCACCGCGCGGGTGGGGGAGAGGGACTGGGAGGCGGCCTACCGCCGCGTCCGCCCGTGGATCGACGGGGCCCTCCACGGCGGTCTCACCCTGGAGGTCGGCCGCGGTTCCGGCCCGCTCGACCACACCTGGTTCCTGCACCGCTGACCTGGGACGGCGCGGCCGTCCGCACCGACTGTGTCGTACACCTGTGCGAGTATCGGTTCCGCCGAACGGCCGAGACGATCAGGAGCAGACAGTGAACACCTCCCACAACACCTCCCACAACACCTCGCAGGGCACCTCGCAGACCCGATCGCAGGACGGGCACGAGGGCGCCGGGCCCCCCTCGTCAGAGAAGGCGTTGGACAGGGTCCGCAAACTCTTCGCCAAAGCCGAGAGCGTGGCGGGCACGCCCGAGGCCGAGGTCCTGCTCGAGCGTGCCTACGCCCTGCTCGCCAAGTACGGCGTCGACGAGGCGCTCGCGCGGACCGGTCCGGATACCGCCGCCGCCGAGGTGGCGGTCATCGACCACGTGATCTCCGGGAGCTATCAACCCGACCAGGTGGGACTGTTGGCCGCCCTCGCCGCCGCGATGCACTGCCGGGCCGTCACGTCCGCCCGCGGCGACGGCACCCGGGTCGTGCACATCGTGGGGGTTCGCCGCCACGTCGAGCGGGTGGGCATGCTCGCCGGGGCCCTCACCGGGGTCATGCTCGCCGCAGCGGCCAGACAGCGGCCCTCCCCGGGTGTCTCCGCGGTCACCCACCGCAAGTCGTTCATGACCGGTTTCGCCTTCGAGGTGGGGCGGAGACTGGAGGCCGCCGAGCGGGGCGCGGTGGCCGAGAGCCGGGACGCCGCGGGCGCCGGACTCGTCCTGCGGTCCGACTCGCAGCGGGCGGAGACCGAACTCCGTCGGCGCTTCCCGACCGCCGTCCGCGGTGCCCGCAGGCGGGTCGGTACGTCCGGGATCGAGGAGGGGCGTCGGGTCGGTGGCTCGGTGGATCTCGGCCAGCGCCGCTTCACGGGCGGCCGCCGGCAGATCGGGGCCTGACCCCGCACGCGGGGCGCCGGGCGGCGGGGCGTCGGACGGCGGGGCGTCGGACGGCGGGGGGCGGGGCAAGGGGCGCGGCTCGCCGGGGGAGATGCAAAACATTGCAAAGTGGTGCATACTCGTGCGTATGGCAATCACGGTGGCGGTCGCAGGTGCTTCGGGTTACGCGGGCGGGGAATTCCTCCGACTCCTACTCGGGCACCCGTCCTATGCGGCGGGGGAGTTAAAGATCGGCACGCTCGCCGCCGGGTCGAGCGCCGGACAGACGCTCGGGGAGCACCACCCGCACCTGCTGCCCCTCGCCGACCGCGTCCTCGCGGAGACCGAGGCGGAGACGCTCGAAGGCCACGACGTCGTGGTGCTGGGGTTGCCCCACGGGCATTCTGCGGCGATCGCCGAGCAACTGGGGCCGGACGTCCTCGTCGTCGACCTCGGGGCGGACTTCCGACTGGTGGACGCAGAGGACTGGACGGCGTACTACGGCTCCGAGCACTCCGGTACCTGGCCGTACGGTCTCCCGGAGCTCCCCGGGGCGCGTGAGGCGCTGCGGTCCACCCGCCGCGTCGCGGTCCCGGGGTGCTTCCCCACGGGCGCCACGCTCGCGCTGTTCCCGGCCGTCGCGGCCGGCCTCGTCGACGCCTCCGCCATCACGATCGTCTCCGTGACCGGAGCGTCGGGCGCAGGCAAGGCCGCCAAGGTCCCGATGCTCGCCGCGGAGGTCATGGGCTCGGCCAAGGCGTACGGCGTGACCACCCACCGGCACACGCCCGAGATCACCCAGAACCTTCGTGCGGTCACCGACGCGGAGGTGTCGGTGAGCTTCACCCCGGTTCTCGCCCCCATGGCCCGCGGCATCCTCACCACCGCGGTGGCGCCCACGACCGCGACCGCCGGGGAGCTCCGGGCGGTGTACGCCGAGGCGTTCGGAGACGAGCCGTTCGTCCACGTCCTGCCCGCGGGCGTGCAGCCCATGACCGCCTCCGTGCTCGGATCCAATGCTGTGCAACTCGGCATCGAGGTCGACGAGCGCGCCGGCCGCGCGGTGTTCACCGCGGCGATCGACAACCTCGCCAAGGGCACCGCCGGGGGCGCGATCCAGTCGATGAACCTCGCGCTCGGACTCCCCGAGACCGCCGGACTCAGCACCGTCGGCCTGGCCCCGTGACCGCGGACGCCCTGGCGGGCGCCACCTCCAGAGGCCGGATCCACGGTCTCGAGATGTGGTGGGCCCCGGAGGGAACCCATGCGATGTTCTGGGTCGCCCCCGCCGGCTCGACCGGCATCCTCAACGTCCACGGTGACGGGGCGGACGCGGTGGAACTGCGGTGGAGCACCCTGAGCGCCGAGATCCCGTCCACCCGCGCGGTCGTCCTGCTCGACGGCCCCGGCGTCGGAGACCCCGGCGCGGACTTCACGGCCGCGCACGAGGTCGCCGAGAACGTCGCCCGGTTCGTCAGCACGAGATCGGGTGTCGAGGCCGGCCCGATCGAGGTGCTCGTCTTCCGGCCCGACACCGATCACGCGCCGTGGCCGGAACCCGCACCGACGGCGGACGGAGCCGAGTTCCGTTTCCGACACCGCGGTGGCGCGGACGTCCGACTCGCCCTGACCATTCCCGACCAGCCCGGAGAGGCCTGACATGACCACCGAGATGAACGACGGCTCCACGCAGCTGACGCCGTTCGTCCGCGCGCACGTGCTCGCCGAGGCGCTGCCGTGGCTGCAGAAGTTCCACGACAAGATCGTCGTGGTCAAGTACGGCGGTAACGCCATGGTGGACGACGACCTCAAAGCGGCTTTCGCGGCGGACATGGTGTTCCTGCGCACCTGCGGGCTCAAGCCCGTGGTGGTCCACGGGGGCGGGCCGCAGATCACCTCCATGCTCGGTCGTCTGGGCATGGAGGGCGAGTTCCGCGGCGGGTTCCGGGTCACCACCCCCGAGGTCATGGACATCGTCCGCATGGTGCTGTTCGGCCAGGTCGGACGCGAGCTCGTCGGTCTGATCAACGCCCACGGCCCCTACGCGGTCGGGATCTCCGGAGAGGACGCGGGACTGTTCACCGCGGTTCGCCGGACAGCGATGGTCGACGGGGAACCCACCGACATCGGCCTGGTCGGCGATGTGCAGTCCGTCGACCCGCGGGCCGTCCTCGACCTCATCGAGGCGGGCAGGATCCCCGTCGTGTCGACCATCGCGCCCGACTCCGACGGAACCGTGCACAACATCAACGCCGACTCCGCGGCCGGGGCGCTCGCAGCGGCCCTGGGTGCGGAGAAGCTGATCGTCCTGACCGACGTCGAGGGGCTGTACACCGACTGGCCGGACCGCTCGTCCCTCGTGACGCATCTCGGTACCGAACCACTCGAGCGGCTCCTCCCGTCCCTCGAGAGCGGGATGGTTCCCAAGATGGAGGCCTGTCTGCGGGCGGTCCGGGGCGGGGTGCACGCAGCCCACGTCATCGACGGCCGCGTCGAACACTCGGTGTTGCTCGAGATCCTCACCGAAGGGGGCATCGGGACGATGGTCACCGAGGGCCACCACGAAACCAGGTCGCCGGCAGGAGTCGAGAAATGAACGACACGCACACCGTCACCGACACCCCGACCCTCACCGCGCGGTGGGACGACGCGCTGATGCGCAACTACGGCACCCCGCCGCTCGAGCTGGTCTCGGGCAGTGGCGCGACGCTCACGGGCGCCGACGGTCGTAGGTACGTCGACCTGCTCGGCGGGATCGCCGTGAACTCCCTCGGACACGGCCACCCGGCCGTGGTCGACGCGGTCAGTCGCCAGGTCGCCGAACTCGGGCACATCTCCAATCTGTACGTCCACCCCAGGGTGGTCGAGCTGGCCGAACGTCTCGAGTCCCTCTTGGCGGTGGACCAGCCGGTACGGGCCTTCTTCTGCAACTCGGGAGCCGAGGCCAACGAGGCCGCGTTCAAGATCGCCCGCCGGACGGGCCGGTCCCGCATCCTGGCAGCGGAGAACGGCTTCCACGGACGGACGATGGGGGCGTTGGCGATGACGGGCCAGCCCGCCAAGCGCGCGCCGTTCGAGCCCATGCCACCCGGGGTCGAGTTCTTCCCCTACGGCGACATCGACGCCCTGACCACGCTGGTGGAGCAGGCTCCGGGCGAGACGGCCGCCGTCATCATCGAACCGCTCCAGGGCGAGGGCGGCGTCGTCGAGCCTCCCGAGGGGTTCCTCGCCGACGTGCGCGCCCTGTGCACCGAGCACGGCGTCCTCATGATCGTGGACGAGGTCCAGACGGGGATCGCCCGTACCGGTGCGATGTTCGCCTGCCGCAAGGCCGGGGTCGTGCCCGACGTGATCACCCTCGCGAAGGGACTCGGTGGTGGCCTGCCGATCGGCGCGTGCCTCGGCGTCGGCGCCGCGGGCGAACTACTCACCGCCGGGCAGCACGGCACCACCTTCGGCGGTAACCCGATCTCGTGCGCCGCCGCTCTCGCCGTACTCGACACGATCGAGTCCGATGACCTCGTGGCGCACGTCGACCGCCTCGGCAAGATCATCGCCGCCGAGATCGAGTGCCTCGACCACCCACTGGTCGACCACGTGCGTGGACGGGGCCTCCTGCTCGGGATCGTGCTCACCGCGCCGGCCGCCAAAGCGGTGGAGGAGGCGGCGCGCGGAGCCGGGTACCTGGTGGGCGCCACCACGGCGGACGTGGTCCGTCTCGCACCACCGCTCATCCTCACCGAACAGCAGGTCGCCGAGTTCGTGTCCGCGCTGCGCGGGATCCTCGACACCGCGTCGTCCACCATCGCAGCCCAGAAGGAGTCCTCGTCATGACCGGCCCGACCGTCAGCTCATCGACCGCCGCGGCCGCGTCGACCGCGACCTCGACCCCTGCGGTCCGTCACTTCCTCCGCGACGACGACCTCAGCCCCGCCGAGCAGGCCGAAGTCCTGGACCTCGGGTTGAAGCTCAAGGCCGAGCCGTTCTCCGCCCGACCCCTGGAGGGCCCGCGGTCTGTCGCGGTCATCTTCGACAAGACCTCCACCCGCACCCGGTTCTCGTTCGACGCCGGGATCGCGGAACTGGGCGGGAACGCCATCGTCGTCGAGTCCGGCTCCACCCAGATGGGCAAGGGGGAGACCCTCTCCGACACCGCCCGGGTGATGTCGCGCTACGTCGAGGCGATCGTGTGGCGCACCTACTCCCAGGACGGCCTCGTAGAACTCGCCGCCCACGCGGACGTCCCCGTCGTCAACGCCCTGAGCGACGAGTTCCATCCGTGCCAGATCCTGGCCGACCTCCTCACCATCCGGGAGAACTTCGGCCGCACCGAGGGACTCCGGGCGGTGTACCTGGGGGACGGGGCCAACAATATGGGCCACTCCTATCTGCTCGGGTTCGCGACCGCGGGTATGCACATCACCATCGCGGCCCCCGAGGGGTATCAGCCCACCGGTCAGGTGGTCGCCGACGCCGAGCGGATCGCGGCGGAGACCGGCGGTTCGGTGACCATCACGACGGACGTCGACCGGGCTGTCGACGGCGCCGACGTCCTCATCACCGACACCTGGGTCTCGATGGGCATGGAGGACTCGGCCACGCAGCGACTGCGGGACCTCGCCGACTACCAGCTGGACCGGGCGTCGGTGGCCAGGGCCTCGGACGATGTCATCGTCCTGCACTGCCTGCCCGCCTACCGGGACAAGGAGATCTCCGCCGAGGTGATCGACGGCCCCCGCAGTCGGGTCTTCGACGAGGCCGAGAACCGACTCCACGCCCAGAAGGCGCTGCTGGTCTGGCTACTGGAGCGATCGTGACCGCCGTCGGCACCGTCAGCCGGACGGCCCGGCACGCCCGGATCACGGAGATCCTGCGTCGCCGACCGGTGCGCAGTCAGACCGAGCTCGCCGAGGCGTTGGCGCAGGAGGGTATCGCCGTGGCGGTGGCCACCCTCAGCCGGGACCTGGACGAACTCGGCGCCGTGAAGCTCCGCGCCGCAGACGGAGGCGCCGGCCGCTACGTGATCCCCGAGGACGGCAGCCACGTGCCGGGAATCCCCGGCGGGACGGACCGGCTGGGCAGGCTGATCGCGGACCTGCTCGTGTCCGCCGACCACAGTGCCAACATCGCGGTCCTGCGAACTCCTCCCGGGGCGGCAAACTTCCTCGCCAGCGCCCTCGACCGGGCCAATCTGGACGACGTCGTCGGGACCATCGCGGGGGATGACACCATATTCGTGATGGCCCGTGAACCCGTCACCGGAGCCGAACTCGCCGACCGGCTGGCCGGACTGGCACGACGCCAGATCTGACCGGCCCCGCACACCGAACCACCCCGAACAGACCCCACACATCAAGGAGAACACCATGTCCGATCGCGTCGTCCTCGCCTACTCCGGCGGACTCGATACCTCCGTCGCCATCAGCTGGATCGGTCAGGAGACCGGTGCCGAGGTCGTCGCCGTCGCCATCGACCTCGGTCAGGGTGGTGAGGACATGGACGTCATCCGGCAGCGCGCACTGGACTGCGGAGCCGTCGAGTCGGTGGTCGTGGACGCCCGCGACGAATTCGCCGATGACTACTGCGCCCCCACGATCAAGGCCAACGGCCTGTACATGCGCGAGTACCCGCTGGTCTCGGCGATCTCCCGTCCACTCATCGTCAAGCACCTGGTCACCGCGGCCAAGATGCACGGTGGGACCTCCGTGGCGCACGGCTGCACGGGTAAGGGCAACGACCAGGTCCGCTTCGAGGTCGGTTTCGGTGCGCTCGCGCCGGACCTCGACGTGATCGCGCCGGTCCGCGACTACGCCTGGACCCGCGAGAAGGCGATCGAGTTCGCCGAGCGGAACGAGATCCCGATCAACGTCACCAAGAAGTCGCCGTTCTCCATCGACCAGAACGTCTGGGGCCGTGCGGTGGAAACGGGCTTCCTCGAGGATCTGTGGAACGCCCCGACCAAGGACGTCTACGACTACACCGAGGACCCGACCATCAACTTCGCCGCCCCCGACGAGGTCACGGTGACCTTCTCCGAGGGCGTGCCGGTCGCGATCGACGGCCGCAAGGTGACCGTGCTCGAAGCGATCGAGGAGCTCAACCGTCGCGGCGGCGCGCAGGGCGTCGGGCGCCTCGACATGGTCGAGGACCGCCTGGTGGGCATCAAGAGCCGCGAGGTCTACGAGGCGCCGGGCGCCATGATCCTCATCACCGCCCACAAGGCGCTCGAGGACGTCACCCTCGAGCGTGAGCTCGCCCGATACAAGTCCGGCGTGTCCGACACCTGGTCCAACGCGGTCTACGACGGTCTGTGGTTCTCGCCGCTCAAGTACGCCCTGGACGCCTTCATCGACAACACGCAGCAGCACGTGTCCGGTGACATCCGGATGGTCCTGCACGGCGGCTCGATCACCGTCAACGGCCGTCGTTCCGACTCCTCGCTCTACGACTTCAACCTCGCCACCTACGACGAGGGTGACTCGTTCGACCAGAGCTACGCGAAGGGCTTCGTCAACCTGCACGGCCTGAGCTCCAAGATCGCCGCCAAGCGGGACCTCGGCCTGTGAGTGCGGAGCAGGGCGACTCCGGGCGGCACGGCACCAACACGGGCTCCCTGTGGGGAGGTCGGTTCTCCGGCGGGCCGTCGGAGGCCATGGCCGCGCTGAGCAAGTCCACCCACTTCGACTGGGAGCTGGCCCCGTACGACATCCGCGCGTCCAAGGCGCACGCCCGGGTTCTGCACCGCGCGGGTCTGCTCACCGGGCCCGACCTGGACGCCATGCTCGACGGGTTGGACCGCCTGGCCGCGGATGTCGATTCGGGGGCCTACGTCCCGGCGGAGTCCGACGAGGACGTGCACGGTGCCCTCGAGCGCGGCCTGATCGAGCGGGTGGGGCCCGAGGTGGGCGGTCGGCTGCGTGCCGGCCGGTCCCGTAACGACCAGGTGGCCACCCTGTTCCGCATGTGGCTCCGCGACGCCGTGCGGGCGGTCGCGGCGGGGGTCCTGGACGTGGTCGACGCGCTCGTCGGCCAGGCCGACGCGCACCCCGAGACGGTGATGCCGGGCAAGACCCACTTCCAGGCCGCGCAGCCGGTCCTGCTCGCCCACCAGTTGCTCGCGCACGCCCAGCCGTTGCTGCGCGATCTGGACCGGATCCGTGACCTCGACCGCCGTCTGGCGGTGTCGCCGTACGGTTCGGGTGCGCTGGCGGGGTCGTCGCTGGGGTTGGACCCGGACGCGATCGCCGCCGAGCTCGGCTTCGACCGGGCCGCCGACAACTCGATCGACGCCACCAGCTCCCGCGACTTCGCCGCCGAGGCGTCGTACGTGCTGGCGCAGATCGCGGTCGACCTGTCCCGCCTGGCGGAGGAGATCATCGCCTGGTCCACGCCCGAGTTCGGGTACGTGACGCTGGCGGACGAGTGGTCGACGGGCAGCTCGATCATGCCGCAGAAGAAGAACCCGGACGTGGCGGAGTTGATGCGCGGGAAGACCGGTCGACTGATCGGTAACCTGACCGGCCTGCTGGCGACCCTCAAGGCGCAACCGCTGGCCTACAACCGCGATCTGCAGGAGGACAAGGAACCGGTCTTCGACTCGGTGTCGCAGCTGGATCTGTTGCTGCCGGCCATGGCCGGTCTCGTGGCCACCCTGGAGTTCCATCCGGAGCGGCTCGCCGAGCTCGCTCCCGCCGGGTTCACCCTGGCCACTGACATCGCGGAGTGGATGGTCCGGCAGGGCGTCCCGTTCCGGGTCGCCCACGAGGCGGCGGGGGAGTGCGTCCGTGTGGCCGAGAACCGCGGCGTCGGGCTCGACGAATTGGACGACGACGAGTTGGCGGCCGTGGACCCCGCGCTGACGCCCGAGGTGCGCGAGGTCCTCACCGTCACCGGTTCGATCGCGTCGAGGAACGCCCGGGGCGGCACCGCGGGCGAGGCGGTGGCCGCCCAGCGCAGGCGACTGGGCGAGATCCGCGACGAGTTCGCGGGCTGGGTAGGGTGAGCGCCATGTCCGTCATCGACGCACGTCTGCTCGAGATCCTCGCCTGCCCCGAGGACAAGGGCCCGCTCCTGCTCGCGGGATCGGAGACGCTGTACAACCCGCGTCTGCGCCGGGCCTACCGGATCGACGACGGCATCCCCGTGCTGCTGGTCGACGAATCCCGGCAGGTGGACGACGCCGAGCACGCGGAGCTGGTCGCCCTGGCAGGTGGAGGCACCGAGGGGTGAGTTCCCCGGACGACCGGACAGGCCCCGCCGTCGGCACCGATACCGATCGGTTCCGGTTGCTGCTGCGGGAGTCATCGCCTGACACCGCGGCCCGGGCTCTGCTCGGAGGGATCCTGTCCCACGGCGCGGTCTCGGTGAGGATCATGGAGGTCGAGGCCTACGGCGGGCCACCGGAATCCCGCTTTCCCGACGCGGCCGCTCACACCTGGCCGGGCCCCACCCCCCGGAACGAGGTCATGTTCGGGGACGCCGGTCATCTGTACGTCTACCTGAGCCACGGGATCCACCAGTGCGTGAACATCACGTGCCGGCCCGCCGGGGAGGGCGGCGGAGTACTGCTCAGGGCGGCCCGCATCGCCGGCGGCCACGAGATCGTGGACTCCCGCCGGCCCGGCGTCCCGGCCGAGCGGGCCGCCCGCGGACCCGGCAATCTCGGCAGCACCCTGGGCATCGACCTCACGATGAGGGGCATCGACGTGCTCGACTCGTCGTCGTCGGTCCAATTCCGCCCCGACCCGGTCCCCGGGCACCACATCAGGTCCGGTCCGAGGGTCGGGGTCTCCCGCGAAGCGGACCGCCCGTGGAGGTTCTGGGTGGCCGGCGCGCGGGAGGTCTCCGCGTACCGACGCAGCCCACGGGCCCCGCAGCTGACCCGCCCCGTGGTGGCCGGACACGCCGAGTGAGGGACAATGTCCGTCGTGACCAACAACATCCTCGATGAACTGCAGTGGCGCGGGCTGATCGCCCAGTCGACCGATCTCGACGCGCTCCGGGCGCACCTCGACGAGGGCGCCGTGTCGCTCTACTGCGGGTTCGACCCGACCGGGCCGAGCCTGCACGCCGGTCACCTCATCCCGCTACTGACCCTGCGCCGGTTCCAGTTGGCCGGACACCGGCCGATCGTTCTGGCAGGCGGCGCCACCGGCATGATCGGTGACCCCCGCGACGTGGGGGAGCGGGTCATGAACACCTCCGACACCGTGGCGGAGTGGACCGAGCGGATCGCCGGTCAGCTCGAGCGGTTCGTCGACCTCACCGAGGGCCCCGTTGGCGCGCGGGTCGTCAACAACATGCAGTGGACCGGCCACATGACGGTGATCGAGTTCCTCCGCGACGTCGGCAAGCACTTCTCGCTGAACACGATGCTGGGTCGGGACACGGTCAAGCGCCGGCTGGAGGGAGAGGGGATCTCCTTCACCGAGTTCTCGTACATGCTCCTGCAGGCCAACGACTTCCTGCAGCTGCGTCGCAACATGGGGTGCACGCTCCAGCTCGGCGGGTCCGATCAGTGGGGCAACATCGTCGGCGGTGTCGATCTGAACCGGCGGGTCGACGGGGAGTCCGTGCACGCGATGACCGTTCCCCTGGTGACCTCGTCGGACGGGAAGAAGTTCGGGAAGTCGACCGGAGGCGGGAGTCTGTGGCTCGATCCCGCGATGACGAGCCCGTACACCTGGTACCAGTACTTCCTCAACACCGCCGATGCCGATGTGGTGCGGTACCTGCGGTGGTTCTCCTTCCTCGGTAGGGAGGAGATCGACGAGCTCGAGGAACTCACCCGAGAGAAGCCCCACATGCGGGCGGCGCAGAAGCGACTCGCCGAGGAGATGACAACCCTGGTCCACGGAGTCGCCGCGACCGAGTCCGTCCAGGCCGCCGCGCAGGCGCTCTTCGGCAGAGGCGAGTTGGCCGGCCTCGACGAGGCGACGCTGGCGGCCTCGCTGGAGGATGCCGGCGCTGTCGAGATCGCGCAGGGTGAGCCCGCCACGATCGTCGATCTCCTGGTGGCCTCCGGTCTCTGCGACAGCAAGGGGGCGGCGCGGCGTGCGATCGGGGAGGGCGGCGCGTATGTCAACAACGAGCGCGTCTCGGATCCGGAATGGACTCCGGCGGCCTCTGACCTCCTCCACGGATCATGGCTCGTGCTCCGGCGGGGGAAGAAGAACTTCGCCGGGGTCAGGATGAACTGAGTCTGGAAGATCGTTGAAGGCGCCGGTGAACCCGGCGCCTTTGGCATTTCTGCAGGTCTAGCTGCGGGTTTGCGTTTCCGTTCACGTCTGCGTAACTTATTGGGAGTCGCCGAGAGCGGCCCGGGCCGAGAGGCCGGGGACGCCGAGGAGACGGGCTCCGAACAGCAAGAAGATCTCGCCGGTTTGACTCGGTGAGACCGGATAGCTAAGATGGAGAAGTTGCCCTCGAGAGAGTGGCGGCGGCGCCGCGAGGCGGGAAAGCGACCGGATTGTGAATCGGAACGCAGACCTGTTACGCTGGTGGAGTTGCCCTCCTCGGGAGGGCGGCGGAGATCACCCTGGGTGAAGCGAGGCGAACAGCCCCGTGGAGACGGTGTGTGGGTGTTGTTTGAGAACTCAACAGTGTGTTTTGTTTGTGATAGTGCCA
>NZ_JALJRF010000080.1:0-364 GCF_024519835.1 Dietzia sp. Die43
AAAGGAGGAAAAGGGAAGGAGGGGAGAAGAGAGGGAAAGAAAGGAAGGAGGAGGAGAAGGAAGAGAAGGAGGAGGGAGAAGAAAGAAGGAAAGAAAAGGGGAGAAAAGGAGGAGGGAAGAGGAAAGGAAAGGAAGAAGAGAGGAGGGAAGGGGGAAGAGAAGAAGAGGGGGAAGAAGAAGGGAGGAAAAGAGAAGGGAAAGAAAGGGAAGAGAGGGAGAGGAAGAGAAGGGGAGGAGAAGAGGAGGGGAAAGAAAAAGGGGAAAGGGAGAGAGGACCAACGGCGCGGCCGGCGCGGGGGCGGCGAGGCGCGGAGCCGGACGACGAACCGGAGGAAATGACCCCGGACCCGTCCCCTCCCCGTCG
>NZ_JALJRF010000081.1:0-362 GCF_024519835.1 Dietzia sp. Die43
AAAAAAGAGGAGGAGAGGAAGAAGGAGGGAGAAAAGGGGGAAAGAGGAAAAAAGGAGGAAGAAAGGAGGAGGAGGGGAAGGGGAGAAGGAGAAGGGGGGAAGAGAAAAAGAGAAGGGAGGAGAAAAGGAGGAGAAGGGGGAGGAAAGGAAAAAAAAAAAAAGAGGAGAGGAAGAGGGAGGGAGAAAGGGAAAAGAGAGAGAGGGGAGGAGGGAAGGGGGGAGAAGGGGAGAAGAAAGAGGGGAAAAGAAGAGAGGGAGAGAGAAGAAAAGGGCGCGGGGAGAAGCGGGAGGCGCGGCGGGGAGGAGAAGTACGAACTGCGGAGGGGGAGCGCGTCGAGGGTGGTTTTCCCGGCGAGATACGC
>NZ_JALJRF010000082.1:0-361 GCF_024519835.1 Dietzia sp. Die43
ACGCGACATCCGTAGAGAACCGAATCTCCCACACCCCATGAATCAGGGGGGCTAGAACCATGCCGACCTCCGAGAGACCGTATCCGTTGCGGACTATCGGCGCGCCGGTCGATTCCCAGGAACTGGCCACAGTAGCGGTGAGCGGTTCACCTGCGGCGGCGACTGTGCGCAGCGTCTGAGGCACCCCGATCTCCGAAAACACCGGAGCCAGCCGACGGATCGCCGATGGTGCCGTCGCGAGCACACTCGCCTTGGTCTCGACAGCGACCCGGTGCCATGCTTGGGGATTGAAGGGTCCTGAGTAAACCCCGGTGTTTCATGGGGATCTGCGGATCGCTGGGCGCAAATAGACCGAAGTGCT
>NZ_JALJRF010000083.1:0-360 GCF_024519835.1 Dietzia sp. Die43
GGGGGGGGGAGGAGAGGAGGGGGGGAGAGGAAGAGAAAGAGGGGGAGGAGGAAGAAGAAGGGAGGAAGAAGAGGAGGAAAAAGGAAAGGAAAGGGAAAAAGGAGGAGGGGGAGGAAAAGAAAAAAAGAAAGGGAAAGAAGGAGGAGAGGAAAGAAAAGAGAGAGGGGAAGGAGGAAAAAGGGAAGAGAAGGGAGAGAGAGAAAGAAGGGAGAAAGGAAAAAAAGAAAAAGAGAAGGAGAAAGAAGAGGGGAGAGAGAAAAAGAAAGAAAAGGAGAGAAGGAAAGGAGAGAAAAAAGGGAGGGAGGAGACGGCCGCGGAGGACGCACGGCGCCTGGAGCGAGCGGTCTACGAGGTCAAGAA
>NZ_JALJRF010000084.1:0-358 GCF_024519835.1 Dietzia sp. Die43
GACCCGCATCACGTTGATGCCGTAGGACTCGTTATCCAGCTTGAAGGTGACCCATTGCAGGATCGGATCTTCGGAACCCTGTGCAGACGACGACTTATTCATACCCTGACCCCTCAAATAACCGTTGAAAACGGCGTGTGTTCTGTGTGGCCACGCCCGACGGACGCGGCCTGTTGTTGGTTTACTTCGGCTTGTGGGCCGCTTGACTGATCGCCATCTGCTTGGCGCCACCGGTGGCGATCAATTCCGCCAGTTCGGCAACATCGAGCAAGGCGCACATATGTTCAATCACCGTGCCGGCCAGCCACGGGCGTTGGCCACGGTGACTGCGCCACTTGATTTCATTGGGGTCCAGGCG
>NZ_JALJRF010000085.1:0-346 GCF_024519835.1 Dietzia sp. Die43
AAGAAAGGGGGGGAGAGGAGGGGAGGAGGAAGAGAAGAGGAAGAGAGAAGAGGAGAAGGGGGGAAGGAAGGGAGGAAGAAGAAAGGAGGGGGAGAGGGAAGGAGAGAGAAGAAGAAGGAAAGAGGAGGGAGGGAAGAAGAGAGGAGAGGAGAAAGAAAAGGGAGAGGAGAGGGAAAAGGGAAGAAAAAGGAGGAAGGAGGAGAGGAGGAAAAGAGAGAGGGGAGAGGGGAGGGGGGGGAGAAGGGAGGAAAGAAGGAGGAGAAGGAGGAGGGGAAGGAAAGGGGGAGGAGGGAGGGGAAGAAAGAAGAGGAGGAGGAAGAGGAAGGAAGAGGGAAAGGGAAAAAGT
>NZ_JALJRF010000086.1:0-343 GCF_024519835.1 Dietzia sp. Die43
AGAGGAAAAGAGGGGAGAAGGGAGGGGGGGGGGGGAGGAAAGAAAGGAGGAGAGGAGAGAAAAGGGAGAAGAAGGGGGGGAGGAGAAGAAGGGGAAGAGGGGGGAGAAAAAGAGGGAGAGGAGAAAAAAGAGAAGGAGGAGGAGAGGGAAGAGGAAAGGAGAGAAAAGGAAGAGAAAGGAGAGGAGGGAGAGAGAAGAGGAAGAAGAAGGGGAGGGAAAAGGAGAGAGAAAGGAGAAAGAGAAGGGGAAGGAAGAGAGGAAGAAGAGAGGGAAGGGAGGGGGGAAGAAAAGGAGAAAGAAGAGAAAGAAGAAGAGGACGGGCGGCACGAGTGCGCCCACGTCC
>NZ_JALJRF010000087.1:0-332 GCF_024519835.1 Dietzia sp. Die43
CAAGAAGAAGATAGGATCAGGTTCCCAAAACATTGTTACTAAATGCACTGGGCGCGCCTAGCAAGGCGCGCCCAGGAGAATGCCGCTCAGCGCGAGTGTTTATGCGGTTTTCCGCAGGGGTACATCGCGCGGGGCAGGCGCCGTATAGCTCTGCATCGAGCGGGCCAGCTCCGTCCTGTACTTCTCGACGTTCGCGGCCTTCACGTGGCCGAAGCCGCGGATGGTTTCTGCAAGGGCGGCGATTGTAGCTGCTTGCGCCAGGTTGTCGCGATTCAACCCTGCGAGCAACTGGTCTATGGTCTGGCGGTACTCGCCCACCAGCGCGCGTTCCA
>NZ_JALJRF010000088.1:0-325 GCF_024519835.1 Dietzia sp. Die43
GTCGCGGGATCGGTCAAGGGCACCGTGCGGAGTCGCTCACCACGAAGATTGGCGATGTAGATCGTGCCGTCGTGGATGGCGATTCCGCTGGGACTGGCATCATCCGGTGACCATTGTTGGAGCGGGTCGATGAATCCGTCTTCACCCACAATCCCTTCGACCTCGGGCCACCCGTAGTTTCCGCCTGCTTCGATCTTGTTGAGCTCGTCCCAGGTGTCCTGCCCGAACTCGCTGGCGTACATCGTGCCGTCCTCGGTCCAGGCAATGCCCTGGGAGTTGCGGTGGCCGTAGCTGTAGACAAACGAGTTCGGAAATGGATTATCTA
>NZ_JALJRF010000089.1:0-323 GCF_024519835.1 Dietzia sp. Die43
AAAAAAAAAAAAAGGAGAAAGAAAGAAGAAGACAGAGAGGAAAAAAAAGGGAGGAAAGAGGAGGAGAGGGGGGAAAAGGAAGGAGAGGGGGAAAAGAAAGAAAGGAAAGGGAGAGAGAGGAGAAGAAGAAGAGAGAAGGGAAGGGGAAGAGAAGAGAGGAAGAGGGAGGAAGGGAGAGAAGAGAGAAGAGGAGAAGGGAGAAAGAGAGAAGAAGAGGAAGGAAAGGGAAAAGGGAGAAGGGAAAAAGAGGGAGGGGAGGGGAGAGAGGGGAAAAGGAGAGGGAGAAAAGGGGAAGGACCGCACGAAGACCGGTCCGGCGAGCG